>NZ_JASATQ010000006.1:0-134332 GCF_038440415.1 Sphingomonas sp. OTU376
GGCGGGCCCCCCCCCCCCCCCCGTTTCCATCTGAAATCCGGTGAGGACCGGAAACATCTGGTGGGTCCGGGTTCTTGCGGCGTCTGCCCTTGGATCGTTCATTGGGAAAACCCTTGTCATGATCGGTGGTCGCCGCTCCGGAACGACCGGATGGAACGTATCGGGTGGTGTTGATGGAAGGTCCGTGCCTCGGTTATCGAGCCTTCGAGACAGTGGCGACGGCGTCCTCGATCACGGCCGCGACCTCCTGCGGGTGCGACAGCAGCGAAACATGGCTGGACTGGAGCACCGTGGTTTTCGCCTTCATCGCCGCGGCGAGATCGCGTTCCATCTGCGGATTGATCACCCGGTCGTTCGCGGACACGACGTACCAGGAAGGAACGGTCCTCCACGCCGGCGTCGTGACCTTGTCACCAAAGGTGCTGGCCGCAAGCGGCCCCTGAGTTACGAACAGCGTGCGCGCCTCTTCCTTCGGGAGATCCGGTGCGAAATTCTCGAGCATGCCTTGCTCGGTCTGGCGCAGGAAACCTTGTCCGTCGTCCCAGACCGTACCGAGCGCCGGCGTCTTGGCATATGCGCCCACCAGGTCGCCGCCTGACTGACCTTCCTTGTTCGCGAAAGCCGCCACATAAACGAGGGCCTTCACCTTGGGGTCAGTTCCAGCCTCCGTGATGACGGTCCCCGCCCAGCTGTGTCCTACCAGCACCACCGGGCCCTGCACGGCCGCCAGGACGCGGCGAGTGGCGGCGACGTCGTCCGCCAGCGAAGTGAGCGGATTTTGCACGGTCATCACCCGGATGCCCTTGGCCTGCAGCAGGGGAATGACCTTCGACCAGCTCGATCCATCCGCCCAGGCGCCGTGCACCAGGACGACAGTCGGCGCGGAAACGGCAGGTACCGGCGCGGTCGTCTGGGCAACTGAGCCTGCGCTGAGTGTAACAATCGGGACAGCAGCGGCGAGCGCCAGCCCGAGGATTTTCGAATATTTGGACATGAATTCGGATCCCTTGTTCCTTCGAGGACGCGCGCGGCGTCGCATGAGCATTCATGGTCAGGCGATGCCTGACCTCCCGCCGAAGCATGGCATGCGTGGTTTTTCGGCCCATCGGTTGAGCCTTCGCGTGCCAGGGGAAATAGCCGCACTGATCGCGGCGTTCGGTTATTTCGGCATCTCCCCAACTTCGGGCCCCGCGGTGACAGGGGTGGAAGAAGGCGGATTGTTGATGACCAAGAGAATTAGGACATGGCGGACATGGAACGGTCGAGCGGGCCATGGTCGGACCGGACACCGATGCTTCCTGGGTGCGGATCATTCCGGAACGGCCGCTCGCTTGGAGATCGCTTTGGATCGCCCTTTCACCAGAAGGATTTGTACGAAACGCACATGATCGGCCGCATATCGATACAAAGGCCCACGGCCAGTTATCACGGGTGCCGCGAGCGCATAAATCTGCGCCCCCCAATATTGGAGCAGTTCCTATGCGCCTCATGCCCCTTGCCGAAAGCCAACTTTCCGATGCCCAGCGACCGCTCTTCGAGAGCATCAAGGCTGGCGTGGGGGCCAAATACCAGAATTTCGTGACCACTCGCGAGGACGGAGCTCTGCTAGGCCCTTGGAATGCATGGCTCCATGATCCGGAGATCGGGTCGGCCATCTGGCAATTGTCGCAGACTATGACCAAGGCCAGGCGCATCCCGGATCGGGCGCGGCAGGTTGCGATCCTGGTGACGGGCGGCCACCTCGACGCCGCTTATGAGATCTATGCCCATGGCGCGGTTGCGATCTCGGTCCATGAGATGAGCCAGGCGCGGGTTGCTGCAATCGCCGCGGGCGACCGGCCAGATGACCTTGACGAGGAGGAAGATACCGCGTTTTCGGTGGCCGTCGCGCTGACAGGCGGCGGTGCCCTTCCCCAGCAGCTTTATGATCGCGCCGTGCGCGTCTTCGGGGTCGACGGAGCCACCGAGCTCTTTTACCTGGTCGGCTATTATTGCCTGGTCGCCGTCACCTTGAATGCCTTCGATATTCGCGTGCCGGCGGCGCAAAGCGCGAGCGACGCATAACCTTTGTCGGGGGAACCCAGCCGGCGGCGGCAAAGCCTACCCCGCTGCCGGCTGGTGAATATGGCGTTCAGCGGCCGCGCGTGGTCTCGAACAGGAACCAGCGGCGCCCTTCTGCCTCGTCAATCCAGTTTTCGATCATGCTGGCCGTTGCGACGTCGCCATGCTCGTCGCACAACCCATGGGTCTCCCGAAGGCGGCGTGCCATGTCGCCATTATCGTCCCGCAACTCCGCGAGCATGTCGAGAGGGTCGACATAATCCGCATCGTTATCGAGAACGCGCTGGACCCGAGCGATATGCCCGATCGAGCGGATCGTGGTCCCGCCTATCTTGCGGACGCGTTCGGCGATCGCGTCGGTGGTGGCGAAGATCTGGCCTGCCTGGTCGTCGAGCAGGAGATGATAGTCGCGAAAATGACGCCCGGAGACGTGCCAATGAAAGTTCTTGGTCTTCAGGTAGAGCGCGAACATGTCGCCAAGGAGGGCGGTCAGGGCACCGGAAATGTCGCGCGTTGCATTTTCGCCGAGACCCGACGGGGTAGCCAGCGGGGCAATCAGGCTTGATTTGAGCGTATCGGTCACATTCGAACTCCCTGGATGAAAAAAGGCATCGGGAAGCGCTCCTGCCAGCGTCGCGGGCTGTCGATATTGTCGAATGGCGACCCGATTTGGATCGGGCGTTGCCCACGAATCATATTGGGAGCTGGTCACCGGGGCGTCGGCGAAGCTGGCCGCGGACGCAAAGGCACCGAGCCTTAGCGGGCGGCGCCCCGATCGTGGTATGATTCGGCACCCCACATGAGTGGAAAAGGGCCTCTCGCCTTGGGCTTTTGTCGAACGGATGGGGTGATCATTATCGCGACATGTCCAGGATGATCGACAGGACTGTGCTTGCAACCGGCCCCAGGGGTGATCTCTCCCCTTTCACTGCCATGGCGCCGGTCGCTCGTCAGATTGCTGCAGCAATGCTGGCATCGTTCATTTTCTGGGCCGACACCTCGAGCAGTATCGGAAGCGCGGTCGCGACGCTCTACGTGCTGGTACTGATCGTCGCCTGCGACCGTGAACATCGGGGACATCTGCTTGCATGGTCGCTCCTCTGCGCGTCGCTCGCGCTGGCGAGCTTCGTGTTCGTCCATGGTCGATCCGCCGACATCGGCGCGGTGCTCAGGGTAGCGATCAGCCTCGGGGCGAATGCCGCCACCACAGGCTTGCTGCTCCATCGGCAGGTCATGGACAGCCGCGTGGCACGCGGCGAGCGGCGTCACGAGGATATGCTGAACTCGCTGGCGGTCGCGATCTGGGAGCATGATTTCCGGCCTGTACAGGCGGCCATTTCATCGGTTCGTGCGGGCGGCGTCACGGACTTGCGCGCGTTTCTAGATGCAAATCCAGATTTCGTAATCGACACGAGACGGTTGGTGCGGATCACCGACGTGAACGAAACCGCGCTCGAATTGATGGGCGTGCCGACCAAGGCGGCATTTTTCGAGCGGCTCAGCGATTTCCTGCCCGAAAACGATGACAGCTTTCAGGAGTGCATCCTTGCAATCGATGAGCGCCGGGAGATGTTCCAGGCGGAAGCGCAGGTAATTTCTGCCGCGGGTGAGGTCATCGATGTAATTGTGGCCTTCAGCCTGTCTCCAGGCAGGTGCCTTGATCGTGTGCCGGGCAGCATCCTTGACGTTCGTCAGCGCAAACGTCTGGAAACGACGATCGAACGAACCCGGCTGGAGCTCGACAAGGTTCAGCGAAGTGCCGCTATGGCGACCATGTCGGCCTCGATCGCGCATGAGATCAATCAGCCACTGTCTGCGATCCAGAGCTTCGCAAACGCTGCGACGCTGTGGCTCGACCGCGAGACTCCCGATATCGTTGAGGTCCGTCAGTCTCTCGATGGTCTCAACAGTGCAGTAGAGAATGTCTACGAAGTCATGCAGCGTGTCCGTAATCTGGTAGGGAACTCCCGAGGCGAGACGGTTCCGATCGATCTGCGCTCGCTTATCTGCGACACGGTGACCTTTGCCGCGCGGGACGCGGATGCGCACGGGGCGAGGATCGTCTTCAACCACCAGCAGCGCGAAGTTACGATACTTGGCGACCGGTTGCTCCTCAAGCACTTGCTCCTGAACCTCATCACGAATGCGCTGCAGGCGATGGAAGGAATTTCTCGGAGCGAAAAGCTCATCGAGATCGAGTTGGGGACACATGAGCAAGCAGCGCACGTAACAGTACGGGACAAGGGACCGGGCTTGCTCCAGGCGACAACCGGAAAGCCGTTCGACCCATTTTTCACCACCAAGCCGGGAGGCATGGGACTGGGCCTGTCGATCTGCAGGTCCATCGTCGAACTGCACGACGGTGAAATCGCCCTCACCGACCATCCCAATGGCGGGGCCAGGGTCTCGATGACGCTTCCAACGCGGACCGCGGTATAGTTCCTCGCGCCCGAAATGTCAGGCCAGGGCTGCCTCGACCGCTCCGATCAGGCGATCGCAATTGATCGGTTTCTCCAGAACGCAGCCCATCTCCAGCACGGCGGCCTGTGCCTGGACTCCGGGCGTCGCAAACGCGGTCATCAGGATCATCGGGACGCTCGACCCCCGCCTTCTGAGCTCAGCCCGCAGATCGAGACCGGATAGTCCGGGCATTTGCAAATCGGTCAGGATGCAGGCGACCTGTTGATGTTCGCTGTCGAGGAACGCGCGGGCGGAGGGATAAACCTGTGTGGCGTAGCCAACCGATCTCAGCAGGCTTGAAGTCGACTTTCGGACAAGTTCGTCATCATCGATGACGGCAATGACAGTATCCGGCACTGATCCGCTCCCGAACGGCCAGCGGAGACAGGCTGGTCGTCTTCATCGATAGACCCGGATTACCCAAAGCGTAACTATACGGCAGTTTAGGCAGCGCAATGCGGCCATCACATCAGGCCGCTAATTGCTCCCCGATCGCATCAGCGGCCCGGACCAGTTCGGGGACCGTACGTATCGCCAATTTTCTCATGAGGCTGGATCGATGGAGTTTTACGGTGATCTCACTCAGCTCGAGCTCACCGGCGATCTGCTTGTTCAGCAGTCCGCGCGTGACCCCGTGCATGACCTGACGTTCGCGGCGGGTGAGTGTCGCGTAGCGCTCCTTCAGACCGCGAACCTCGTCACCGGCAGCTCGTTTCTCGGCAGCCCCCGCCAGGCCGGCATAGACGGCCTCAAGCATGTCCTGCTCTCGATACGGCTTGGTCAGAAAGTCGATCGCGCCGGCCTTCATGGCCTTCACTGTCATGGGGATATCTCCATGACCAGTCAGGAAGATAGTCGGGATATCAACGCCGCGGTCGAGCAATTGCCGTCGGCAGTCGAAGCCGCTCACCATCGGCATGCGAACGTCGATGACGAGGCAGGCTGGCCCGTCCGGAAGGTCGCTCTCAAGCAGATCCTGCGCGGAAGCATGGATCTGGACTGCGAAATCCATCGAGCGAAAAAGTGCATCCAGCGACTGACGGACGAGCTGGTCGTCGTCGACGACGATAACGACGGGCTTGTTCGTTGGGCACGTCATGGCCGTGAAGCTGGCTCCTTTCGCGCAAAGACTGACAAGGAGTGTGCGGGCGATACAAGCCCCGTATGGGTGTCAGATCTACAACCCTATCGGGTCCTCTGCCTCGCATTGCCGCCTTATGATGTTGAAATATTGCGCTATTATGCGGTCGCCGCGGCGGATATCATGGACGTTGCCGGCCCACCCGGAAAGCACCGGGGCGAGCAGCAGCGCTGGCAAGGCAAACGATGGTATAGATAACCCAAACGATGGAGATGCTCAGCTCAGCCGTCGTTCGGTTTCGTTGGCGAAAGCATTTCTGGAAACTCCGGGCGAGCAGTTCGGAGTACCGTATGTTTCAGGAAACCCATCGTTCTTTGGCAGGACGGTCGCCGATGGCGACCGGGCAGATTGCCGTATCGCCCGTTCGTGTCGCGTCCCTGCTCGCCGGTGTGCGGCGTTCGCTCGACGAGGATCCCAATCTAGCCCGGCATTATCTCGAGCAGCTCTCTGCATTGTTCGGGCACCATGTCGAGGACGAAGTGCCCGAAGGGGTATTGCTGCCCGAGAGGATTTCCGGTGCCGCGATATCGAGCAAGGGCGGCCTTGCGAGCTGGCAGGTTCGCCGGGTGACCGAGTATATCGAACAGCATTTGGAAACGGCGCTGGTTACCGAGAATCTCGCCACCGTCGCCCGCTTGAGCACTGGCCATTTTTGCCGTGCGTTCAAAGCCAGCATGGGTGAAACGCCCCATTCCTACATCATCCGCCAGCGGTTGCGTCGGGCACAGTCCCTGATGCTCAGGAGCCGGGACTCGCTGTCGCAGATCGCTTGTGCATGCGGCCTGACCGACCAGGCGCATCTGACCCGTCTCTTCCGGCGCATCGTCGGCACGACGCCGATGTCTTGGCGCCGCGATTGGCAGTGCGCGGCCTGATCGACGTCGAGCCATTCCTCGAGCACTACCTTGCAGTGCACGACACCGTAAGACCGGATACCGCCTTCAGACGCACGGGCTTGCCTGGCTTCTCTGCCAGGTCCGCTGGTCCCATCTTTAACGGTTGAGCGTATAGTTCACAGGCAGCCACTGATAGGCTCCGTGCGGCAGCGTCGTCACATGGCCGATACCGGGGAACGAAATATGAGCGCCCGCAATCAGCCACCCCTTCGCAGCTGCCTCGGCGAGGATGGACTTTCGAGTGGCGACTGCTTCCGGGGCATTCCAGTCATATTCGATGGCGATATCGGGCCGCGGAAACTGGACCGGCGCCATATGGACGGTGTCTCCCCAGAAAAGCATTGCCTGGCCACCGTCCTCGATCAGGAAGAAGCTGTGGCCCGGCGTATGACCGGGCGCGGGAATGGCCCTTAGTCCGGGCGCGAGCACCGTGTTTCCGGCGAACGGTTTGAGCCGACCTGCTGCGACATAGGGCGCCAGGACCTTTTGGATCGCGGGAAAAAATGGCTGGAGAAGCGGCCCGACCTGCGTCTTGTTCTTGTCCTGGGTCCAGAAATCGAAGTCGCTCTGGGAGACGTGGACCACGGCCTTCGGAAAGACCATCTTCCCATCCTTCAACAGGCCGCCGGCGTGGTCCTCGTGGAGGTGGGTGATGTAGATATCGTCGATCTGTGCGGGGCTGTAGCCTGAGGCTGTCAGCGCAGCGACGAGGCCACCACCATCCTTTCCATAAAGATCGCCGGCGCCCGTATCGATCAGCACGAGCCTGCCGTCCATTTTGACCAGGAACGCATTGATCATGCCCTCGAAGGGGGACGCGAGAAATTGGTCGGCGAGAAGGCCGTCGACTTCGCCAGGCCGTGCGCCAACCGCGAGCTTCGTCGCCGGAAACGGGTGAGTTCCGTCCAGGAGCGCGGTAACCTCGAAACGACCGACGTGCATCCGGAAGAAGCCGGGTGCCTGGGCGGGCACCGGCGCAGAAGCCGCGGCCGCTGCGGAAAAGCCGGGGCCGACCGGGGTCAGAACCAACGCGGCGAGCATTATTCCCCTGGCGACCCGTGGCAACGGTTTCGGCATCTTCGTGCTCCCGAGCAAATCTGTGTGCGTGGTTCGGATCGACACTCGAGGAATCAGAGTGCGGTGCATTGGATATTCAGCGCACGAACCGCGCAAATATGGACATGATCGCAGGAAAGTGCGTGCGGCGCCGGTTCCGACCAAGCGTAGAGGCGAATGGCGCAGGAACATCCAAATGCCGTCAGCCAAAAACATGACGCGACAGCGGCCTCATAGGAACCTGATGCGATCGTTCGCCGAGATGCGATCCGGACCCGGAGGATAATCAGAGCTGGCATGGGTGACATCGCGGGGCGGACCTTGGGACAGCGACACGGAATTCGATTCAAGGTCGCTCAGGTCGATGTTGTTGCAGCAGATGTTGATCTTCTGGTCGTCGGCATGTTCGAGGATGCCGCCGTCAACCGTCCCAAGGGTGGCGCGAACCAGCTGGACAAGGTCCTTCACGGAACATTGCGGCGACTGCGCGAGGGGGGGATCTTCAAAGGCGTCATGGGCGAGACGCTGATGCTATCGACGCCCCCCGCACCGATCAGGGCTCGTTCGCTGATGCTGATAGGCATGGGCGGCAGTGATTCCGCGCTTCACCTCTCGATCGGGCGGCTGACCGAGCTAGCGATGCGCACCGCGCTGCGCATGGACGCGCACTCAGCTGGTTGCCTTCTTGCCTGGTCGGAACGCGACATACCGCCGGACAGGGTCGAGGAGACAGCGGCAGGTATGATGCTGGGTGCGCTCAGGGCAATCGAGGAAAATGCAGAAGGAAAGCGGCAGCTCGACATGGATTGGACGTTCGACATCCGAAACGGTGATGCCGAACGAACGGCGGCGGCGCTGGGACGCGCTCTCCTCGCGCCGCTGCGGCCAATTTAGGAGTGCGAGGGTCGGTTCGATGATGTACGCTCGGGCACGCCATGCAGACGAGACAGACCAACAGGCTGGCAATGATTGACCGGCCCTC
Organism: Sphingomonas sp. OTU376; assembly: GCF_038440415.1. Classification (NCBI taxonomy): domain Bacteria; kingdom Pseudomonadati; phylum Pseudomonadota; class Alphaproteobacteria; order Sphingomonadales; family Sphingomonadaceae; genus Sphingomonas; species Sphingomonas sp. OTU376. Next base: position 8,597 of record NZ_JASATQ010000006.1, read on the forward strand.
GACCGTTGCGGTCATGGTGGTGGACGATCACGTCCTCCTTCGCGAGGGCGTGCGCGCGGTGATTTCGACGCAGGATGATATCGAAATTGTCGGTGAGGCGACGAGCGGTGCCGAAGCCGTCGCCGAGTTCGAACGTCTGCAGCCCGATGTGGTGCTCATGGACCTCCAGATGCCGGACATGTCCGGGCTCGAGGCGATCACAGCAATCCGCGCCCAGTCTCCGGATGCCAGGATCATCGTGCTGACCACCTATGCGGGCGATGGTCGGGCGATCAAGGCGCTGCGCGCCGGCGCGATGGGCTATCTGTTGAAGGCCAGCCTGCGTAACGAACTGCTGGATGCGATCCGGTCCGTGCACCATGGCGGCAAGCATCTCGACGCCACGGTTGCCACAGCAATTGCGATGCATGTCCTCGATGAGGGCCTCTCGGAACGCGAGGTGTCGGTTCTGACGCTTGCGGCGTGGGGCAATTCGAACAAGCAGATCGCATCGCGGCTCGACATCTCGGAAGAGACGGTCAAGGGCCACATGAAAATCGTCTTTGCGAAGCTCGGGGCCACGGATCGGACTCATGCAGTGACGATTGCGGCGAAGCGCGGGCTGATCGAACTTTAGTTTGCGGGCGCGTCTGGCGCCTTTCCACGTTCATGCTGGCCGAAAGCCATCGGGACAGGCGTCCCCATCGCCCACATGCCAATATTTAGGCGACGCGGTCTGTCGGCGGACAGATCGGCCATCCCAATCCGCGTTTTTCCTCGCGCTTCAGAAAGTCGGGATGCGAGCGCCTTTGCGCAGAGATGCCTGGTTGCATCACTCGTGTCCAAGACGCGTCAGGCTCGTTCATCTAGCCCTCCTTTCGTGACGCCTCTGAGCGCTTGGATCGAGAGTAATCGAGGTCGGCCCGGCATCCACTTGGCTGTCATGGCTCCAGGCTCGCGGGGTGTCCGTGAATGTCGCGGTGATGCCGGGCGACTTCCACGCCCGGCCCGATGACTGAAGCGCGTCGACCTGTCCCGGAGCAGCCGGATGCTGCGCTATAGAAGGAGCCTTTGCATGACGATCACCGCGACGCCCACACCTGGCAAGTCGCTCATTTCTCCGGGCGATCACACCCTCATCCTCATCGATTTCCAGTCGCAGATGGCCTTTGCGACCAAATCGATCGCGCCTGAGCTGCTGCGCAACAATGCGGCTCTGATCAGCCGTGCGGCCAAATCGTTCAACGTCTCGACGATCCTGACCACGGTCGCGGAGAAGAGCTTTTCGGGTCCGATGTTCTCGGAGGTCACCGACGCGTTCCCGGGGCAGGTTCTGCTCGACCGCACGTCGATGAACACGTGGGAAGACGCCGCGGTGATCGAGGAAGTGAACCGTATCGGCAAGGAGCGGATCGTATTCGCCGGGCTGTGGACCAGCGTGTGCATCGTCGGCCCGGTCGCCTCCTCGATCGATCAGGGGTTTGACGCCTATTTCATTGCCGATGCGTGCGGCGACATTTCGGAGGAGGCGCACGAGCGCGCGGTCCAGCGAATGATCCAGCTTGGCGCCAAGCCGATGACGTCGGTGCAATATATGCTCGAGCTGCAGCGCGACTGGGCGCGCACCGAGACTTACGATTCCACGACCGGCATCGCCAAGGAATGGGGCGGCGCATACGGGCTCGGCATCAAATACGCCAAGACCATGTTCGGCGCCTCCGAGGGGCACTGAGACAGAACGGGGCTGGCGGCGCGCCCTGCCCCCCTGCCCTCGCCGTCAGCCCCACCTTCCCATCTGCCTGAGAGGAATTTGTTTATGAGTTTCGTGACTGCCAAAGACGGTACCAAGATCTTCTATCGTGATTTCGGACAGGGCCAGCCCTTCGTCTTCTCGCATGGCTGGCCGCTGAATGCGGACGCCTGGGATGGCCAGATGCTGTTCCTCGCGCAGAACGGCTTTCGCGTGATCGCGCATGACCGTCGCGGTCACGGGCGATCCGACCAGCCGGCCAGTGGCAACGACATGGATACCTATGCCGACGACTTGGCGGCAGTGATCGAGGCGCTGGATCTGAAGGACGTCATTCTCGTTGGCCACTCGACCGGTGGCGGCGAAATCACGCGCTACGTGACGCGCCATGGAACCGACCGCGTCGCGAAGATGGCGCTGCTCGGTGCTGTCACGCCGTTGATGGGTGCGATCAACGGCAATGACGACGGCGTTCCGATCGCGGTCGTCGATGGTGTGCGCAAGGCGACCCTCGACAACCGTTCGCAGCTGTTTCTCGACTTCCCGAACGTGTTCTTCGGCATGGACAAGCCGGACTCGGTCAAGAGCGAGGGTTGGCGCTACGCATTCTGGCAGCAGGGCATGATGGGCGGCATCCACGGCCAATATGCCTGTATCGAGCAGTTCTGGGGGACCGACTTCCGCGAGGAAATGAAGTCGATCACCATCCCGGTGCTCGTCGTCCATGGCGGCGGCGACGAGGTCGTTCCCTTCGCCACCACTGGCAAGCGCTCGGCCGAGATCCTGCCGAATGCCACGCTCAAGGTCTATGAAGGGGCGCCGCACGGCTTCCCCGCGACGCATCAGGACCGGCTGAACGCCGACCTGCTCGAGTTCGCGCGCAACTGACCCACATGCCGAGGAGGATCCTGCGATGAAGCCCTATATCATCTCGCTGGCAGTAGGTCTGCTGGTTGGTCTCATCTACAGCCTCCTCGGCGTACGGTCCCCGGCGCCGCCGGCGATCGCCCTCATTGGCCTGCTCGGCATCCTTCTGGGCGAGCAACTGGTTCCGATCGCCAAGCGCATCGTCTCGGGCAAGGAAGTCGTGGCGTTCGTGCGCACCGATTGTGCCGAGCATGTCCTTGGCCTTCCTGTGGGCAAGCCGAAGGATGACGCATGAGCTTTACCAGGCGCGACACGATCGCTGGCGCAGGCGCGACCATGGTCGGCGCCCTCCTCCCTTCGCCCCTGCTTGGAAGGAACTCTTCGGTGGCACAGTCTGACCTCATCATCGTCAACGCCAAGGTCACAACGCTCGACCGCGCCAATCCCCAGGCTGAAGCCGTCGCGATGCGCGATGGTAAATTCCTGGCGGTTGGCAGCGAAGCGGAGGTCCGGGAAGCCGCCGGTCCCGGCGCGACCGTGATCGATGCCAGGGGGCGGCGCCTGATCCCGGGGCTGATCGACAGCCATATGCACATCATCCGCGGCGGCCTGAACTTCAACATGGAGCTGCGCTGGGATGGAGTACCGAGCCTGGCCGATGCGATGGCAATGCTCAAGGCGCAGGTCGCGCGCACGCCCGCGCCGCAATGGGTGCGGGTTGTGGGCGGCTTCACCGAGCATCAGTTCGCCGAGAAGCGGCTGCCTACGATCGACGAGCTGAACGCCGTCGCGCCGGACACGCCTGTCTTCATCCTCCATCTCTACGACCGCGCTCTGCTCAATGCAGCTGCGCTGCGGGTCGTCGGTTACACCAAAGACACGCCGAATCCGCCGGGGGGCGAGATCGTGCGTGATGCGGCAGGAAATCCGAGCGGTCTGCTGCTCGCCCAGCCCAATGCGACGATCCTCTATGCGACCCTGGCCAAAGGGCCGAAGTTGCCGGCCGAATATCAGATCAACTCGACCCGGCATTTCATGCGTGACGTGAACAGTCTCGGCGTGACCGGCGTAATCGATGCCGGCGGCGGATTTCAGAACTATCCCGAGGACTATCAGATCATCGAGAAGCTGCACCAGGACGGCGACCTCACCGTCCGGATCAGCTATAACCTGTTCACGCAGAAGCCGAAGGAAGAGCTCGCCGATTTCCAGTCCTGGGTGAAGCAGGTCTCGCCCGGCCAGGGAGACGACAGCTATCGCCACAACGGCGCGGGTGAGATGCTGGTTTATTCAGCTGCGGATTTCGAGGATTTCCGCGTCCCACGCCCCGATATGCCGCCCTCCATGGAAGGCGATCTCGAACCGGTGATCCGCCTGCTCGCCGAGCATCGCTGGCCGTGGCGGTTGCATGCCACCTACGACCAGACGATCGGTCGCGCGCTGGACGTCTATGAGAAGGTAAATCGCGACATCCCGCTTTCGGGTATCAACTGGTTCTTCGACCATGCCGAGACGATCAGCGACCGCAACATCGACAGGATCGCTGCGCTGGGCGGCGGTATCGCCGTGCAGCACCGCATGGCCTATCAGGGCGAATATTTCGTCGAGCGTTACGGGGCGAGAGCGGCCGAGAGGACTCCGCCGATCGCAAAGATGCTTGCGGCCGGAATTCCGGTCGGCGGCGGCACCGACGCGACGCGCGTCGCCAGTTACAATCCCTGGGTGTCGCTGTCTTGGCTCGTGACTGGGCGCACGGTCGGCGGCTTGAAACTCTATCCGGGTGCCAATCGGGTCAGCAGGGAGAAGGCGCTCGCGATGTGGACCCATGAGAACACCTGGTTCTCGAACGAGGTCGGCAAGAAGGGGCAGATCAAGCAGGGGCAGCTCGCGGATCTCGCTGTTCTTTCGAACGACTATTTCTCGGTGCCCGAAGACGAAATCGTCCACATCCGGTCGGTCTTGACGCTGCTTGGCGGCAAGGTCGTGCACGGCGAGGGCGACTATGGCCCGATCGCCCCGGAGCTTCCGAAGCCGATGCCCGACTGGTCCCCGGTTGCGGTCTTCGGCGGATATCACAAGACCCCCGAGGCAAAGGCGAAACTGGCTGCAGCATGCGCATGTCATTCGGCTTGCGGTGTTCACGGCCATGATCACGCCGCCGCGCTGGGCGCGAACGTGCCCGCGGCAGATGTACAAAGCTTTTGGGGGGCGCTCGGCTGCGGATGCTGGGCGGTCTGAACCTGCTGCCGGTCGATCAGGAGTTTACCATGAAACGTATGATTTTCCTTTTGGCCGCCGGCCTGGCTGTTGCCGGGCCGGTCTCGTCTCCCACACTTGCGCGCGAGCCGGCGACAGCGGACTATTCGGTAGGCCCGCAATATGACACCACCCATGTCTATGTGCCGGAGGCCGATTTCGACCGGTTCGTCGCGAGCTTCATCGCGACGTTCGGGGGCACGGCCAGCAAGCAGGGCGAATTCCAGGTCACGCCGACCAAGAGCCTGACCAAATCCCAGCTCGCGCTGACCCCGGTCGGCACCGTATCCGTATTCGGTTTCAAGACGCCGATCCCCTACCCCTTCGGGGACGAGCGCACCGGCTATCTCGTCACCGACATCGATCGCGCGGTGGCGTCGGCCATACGCTACGGGGCGGTTCGCCGGATCGCGACCTTCCCTGATCCGATCGGGCGGGATTCGGTCATCCAGTGGCCCGGCGGTATCAACATGCAGATCTACTGGCACACGACGAAGCCGAACTATGCGCCGCTGGCGAGCGTGCCCGAAAACCGAATCTATCTGACCCCGGATGTGGCCGATAAGTTCATCCGCAGCTGGACCGGCTTTGCGCATGGCAGGATCGTCTCTGACAATCGCGCGGCTGCGGGTGCGGAGGTCGGGCAGCCGGACAAGACGATCCGACGCGTGGCGATCCGGAGCGGCTACGGTAACATGACGGTGTTCGTGACCGATGGCCAGTTGCCCTGGCCATTTGGCCGCGACATGACGGGCTATGCGGTGACCGATCTCGGCGCGACCCTGGCAAAGGCGACGGCGGCCGGCGTCGAGACCCTCGTGGCTCCGCGCGCGACCGGTACCCGCCAGTCCGCCATCGTGCGTTTCCCCGGGGGCTATATCGCTGAAATTCATGCCGACACGGCCAAGTGAGATGGATGCCGGGTCCGGGCGCGATCCCCGCTTCGTCGACACGATCCTCGACTGGCCAATCACCTGGTTCCTGGCGCGGCTGCTTCTGGTCGGGGCTTATCTGCTCGGGGGCATCGTGAAGCTGACGGATTTTTCCGCCGCGGTGGCCGAGCAGGCTCATTTTGGCATGAACCCGCCCGCGCTTTGGGCGGCAATCACAGTCGTCGTCGAAATCGTCGGTCCCGCCCTGATCCTGTCCGGCCGTCGGATCTGGCTCGGTGCCGGTATGCTCGGCGTGTTCACGCTTCTTGCGGCATTCACGGCCAATGCCTTCTGGACGATGCCGGCAGGGCCTGAACGCTTTGGAGCCACCAACGCGTTCTTCGAGCATGTCGGTCTGGTCGGCGGGTTCATTCTCGCGGCGCTCGTCGCCGAGCGGGCGCGCCGGCGTGCCTAGACTTGCGCCTGCTATTCTCCTGGCCGCTCTCATTCCGGCGAAGGTTGCCGCGCAGACAACCGAGGCCTGGCAGGCGCCGACCCTTTCGATCACGCGGTATGATGAGGACTGGTCGGATCTCGCCGATGCGGAGAAGCGCGGGCATCACTGGACGGGCCAGTTCAAATATATCCCGATCACCGACGATATCTGGCTGTCTACGGGCGTCGAGCTGCGCGCGCGCAACGAGGATTACAAGAACAACCTCTGGGGCGGTGGCGACGCGCCGGACGACAGCTATTTATGGCTTCGCGCCCTTCCCTATGCCGACCTCCATGTCGGTCGCGTACGGGCGTTCGCGCAGCCCGTCATCGCTTATGCGGCAGGCGTGCGGCCGTCGGCCAGCCCGATCGACCAGACGCGTGTCGACATGCTTCAAGCCTTTGGCGAACTCGATCTGGGGCCGGTCACGGTGCGCGGCGGCCGTCAGATGCTGTCGCTGGGCACCGAGCGGCTGGTGGGGACGCGTTATGGCCCTAATGTGCCGCTCGCCTTTGACGGCGTGCGCGGGATCGTGTCGATCGGCAAGTCAAAGCTCAGCCTGCTTGCCATGAAGCCGGTCGCGCCCGGCCCAGGTTCCTTTGATGACCGGACGTCGCCCACCAAAGCGCTATGGGGCGCCTATGCCACGCTTCCGAGGCTCGATCTCTATTATCTCGGCTATCGCAACCGAGCGGCAAAATTCGGGGGACAGCAGGGTCGCGAGGAGCGCCACACGCTGGGTGTCCGCTATTATGGTGCGAGCCATGACTGGCACTGGAATATCGAGGCGGCCGGACAGTTCGGAACCTTCGCCGACAAGAAGATCGGTGCATGGACCGTGGCGACCGAGGTCGGGCGCACATTGTCGGGGATCCCGCTGTCGCCGGATGCCACGGTGCGCTTCAACGTCGTAAGCGGCGACACGCACCGTGATGACAATCGGCTGGGCACATTCAATGCCCTCTTTCCCAAGGGCAAATATTTCGGCGAACTGTCGCCGGTCGGTCCGACCAATATCATCAGCCTCAATCCGCGGCTCAGCGCACCGCTGGGCAAGCAATTCTCGGCCAGCGTCGCGGGCATGGGATATTGGCGATATGCGACCGCCGACGGTGTCTATGACATTCCGGGAAATCTCATCCGGGCGCCCGGCAACAGCAAGGCGCGCTTCATCGGTAAGGAAGCCGAGGTCACGCTCGCCTGGCAGGCGACGGCCGAGCTCGAATTGTCGACCTCCTTCTCGGTCTTTGCACCCGGAGATTTCATCAAGGAGACAGGCCCCGCCAAGACCATTCGGATGATCGGTCTCGAGGGCAATTTCCGATTTTAGGAACTGGAGAAGCGAAACATGGAAACAAACTCCGCACCCGGCGCACCGCGCGGCTCGCCTCTTCCCGGCCTTCTGCTGCTTCTGTCGGTGACGACCGGTCTTGTCGATGCAGTGAGCATCCTGGGCCTTGCGAAGGTTTTCTCGGCAAACATGACAGGAAATATCGTCTTTCTGGGCTTCGGCCTTGCTCAGACGCCCGGCTTCAGCGTGGGTCCCAATCTGTTCGCGATCGTCACCTTCCTGGCCGGCGCGCTCATCGCAGGCCGGGTGGGTCTGTCCTATGGCAAGCGACCGCTGCGCCACTGGCTGACGATTGCGGCCGTAGTCGAGGCGGCCCTTCTCTGGGTGGCCGCGATCATGGCGCTTTATTATTCGCCAGAAAATCTCGAGCCTCGCTGGGGCCTGTACGGGATAATCGGGTTGACCGCGATCGCCATGGGTTTCCGCAACGCGACGATCCGCCAGTTGAAGGTGCCGGATCTGACCACGACCGTGCTGACCTTGACCCTGACAGGCATTGCCGCGGATTCGCGCATGGCGGGTGGCGCAAGCCCCAACCTTGGGCGTCGCATCGCAGCCGTGCTGGCCATCCTGGTCGGCGCGGCGCTCGGAGCGGTCATGGTCATGCGCTGGGGGCTGGCGCTGCCCCTGCTCGTCTCGGGCATCATCGTGTTGTTCGGAACGATCGCCTGCGTCCGCCACCCGGCAGCCGCACTGCCAAGATCGGTCTGACCGGCCTCGAGCCGGCTGATCTCCATTCGCGATGAAAAGGACAAACATGACTGAGCATGGCGCCTCGGACGTCGTTCGGAACGACGATGCGCATCGTTTCGAGCTGGCGATCGAAGGCGATGCGATCGCCGCCGCCTATTACCGCCTCGATGCCAAAGGTCGGCTCGTCCTGACCCACACCGAGGTGCCCAGCCAGTATGAGGGTCGGGGATTTGCGTCGGCGCTGGCGCGAGGGTTGTTCGAGATCGCCCGGTCCCGGCGCCTCACTCTGGTGTTGAAGTGTCCGTTCCTGCGCTCATGGTATGCCCGCCACCCCGAATATCGCGAAGTCGTCGATGAGAGCCGAGGCTCGTTTGCAGAGATCTAGCGAGCCCCGCGGTGTAAAGGTTCAAGGAAGGCGACGATGACAATCCCCTGCGCAAGATAGGCTTGCCGCTGGCGATCGGCTATAGCGAAACGAAACGGGGTAACCGCATGCCGATCCAGCAATTGCAGTATCAATGATCGAAGCGGGAACGCACCGAAGCACAGGATCGTCAATCGCCTTCTTCAGGCTTGGAAAGCGGGTGTCCAGTCCTGCCAGGATGGTGCTGGCTTTGCTCGTTGCATGCGCGCTGGCGTGCGGGCAGTCGCAGGCTGCGGCTCAGCAGATTCCTGGATATACCCACCGCCATTGGGACGTCGAGGAAGGGTCGCCGGCGGACATTCGCGCGATTGCCCAGACGCGCGATGGCTTTCTTTGGCTTGGCACGTCGAACGGTCTCTATCGCTTCGACGGCCTCGCCTTCGAGAAGGTCGCGCCGGAGACGTTCAACCAGTGGCGTTCGAACCAGATAACGGCTCTCGCCGCGGCGCCCGATGGTGCATTGTGGGTTGGCTACGACTTTGGCGGCGTCGGCGTCTTTCGCGACGGCCGATTGCGCGATGCCAATGCCGAGAGGCGGCCTCGCGGTTCGGTGTCGGATATCATCGTAGCGCGAGACGGCGATGTCTGGGTGAGTGTCAATGGCAGCGCGGGCAGCGAATTGCGACGGCTCCATCAGGGGCGCTGGCAGACCTATACGCGCAAGGATTGGCTGCAGCCCGAGCCTATACAGAGCATTTATCAAGCGCGGGACGGTACCTTGTGGTTCGCTCAGTTCCACAGCATCCTGCGCCTCGCGCCCGGTGCGACGCATCCGGAGAAGATCGCCGAGCAGGTTGGCTTCGCGACGTCGTTCGCCGAGGACGCAAATGGTACGCTCTGGCTGCTGAGCTCGATCGGTCTCCAGCGGCTCTCCGCGCCGCGTTCGCTGATCAGGTTCGAGAGCGACGGGCCGAGTGCGGGGGGTGCTGGAAAACGGTCGCTCCTCTTCGAAGATGGCCTCGCTTGGATGGCGGGCCATCAGGAAGGGATTATTCGGCTGTCCAACCTGAAGACCCTCCCAGGCGGCCGGGACGTGATCCCCGTTCGCTCAAGGGTCCTGTTCCGCGACCGGGAAGGAACGATCTGGGGCGGCGGCCCCGATGGTCTGGTGAACTATATTCGCTCGCCGGTCCTCAAAGCCGATCTGCCGGGTACGCCGACCACCGGCTTTGTGGCCGGTCCGGGCACCGACGCACCGACTTATCTGGCGACGGATGCCGGCATTTATCGCCTGAGCGGAAATGGCGCGCAATTGGTCCGCAAGGCCCTGTATGTGACGGCGCTATGCGCCGGCCCGAACGACGTGTTGCTGGCGCCCTCGCTCAAGCGGCATCAGCTGAAGCGCGGAGAGACCTGGACGTCTTACGCGGGGCCAGCGGGCATCAGCGGCGTCAGCGACTGTGCGATCGACCCGGCCGGCATTGCCTGGGTTACCGTGCCATCACAGGGGCTCTTCCGGCTGACAGACGGGACGTGGCAGCTTCAGAAGGGATGGCCTGGCGCGCAGTTGATGCTGAGTGACGGCAAGGACGGCTTCTATCTCAGTCGGCCGATGCATGCGCTCCTTCATGCCACGCCGGGATCGGTGCAAACCCTCTGGCAGGACGAACAGATCAAGATCGGCTTCATCCGCGTCATCAAGAAGCTCGGGAACCTGCTTTACCTTGGCGGGGAGAAAGGCCTTGCGCGCTATGACGGCAGCCGGTTCGTCAGTCTGGAATCCCGCTACAATCCATGGCTTAGCGGAATAAGCGGTATCGCACTTGGCCCCCAGGACGCATGGCTGATCGGAAGCGAGGGGATTTTCCGGGTCGCGCGCAGCGACTTCGACAAGGCCTTTGACGCACCGACCGCGGTCCTGCCCCACCAAATGATCGGGGCCGGTCTTGGGCTCAATAGCCGCAGCTTCGCCTATGTGACCAATGATGCCGCCATCGACAAAGCGGGATACCCTTGGTTCGCAACCAGCCGTGGTGTGGTGCGCATCGATCCTGCCAGGATCGTCCGCAATCTCGTTCCGCCGCCGGTGAGCATCCGGAGCCTGGAGGCAAATGGGCAGATTTTCGCGGCCTCAAACATGACATTGCCCGCTGGCACCACGCGCGTACAGTTCGACTATGTTGCGCTGAGCCTTACCGATCCGGGTGCGAACAGCTATCGTTACAAGCTCGGCGGCATCGATGAGAACTGGGTCGATGCCGCTGGCAGGCGCCAGGCGACCTATACGGGCGTGCCGCCTGGGACTTATCGCTTCCAGGTCATCGCCGCCAATGCGGATGGCGTATGGAACAAGGCGGGTGCCGTGATATCGGTCACCATCCTTCCGTTCTTCTGGCAAACCTGGTGGTTCAAGACCGCCCTTTTCCTCATCTTTGCGGTTCTGCTGTGGGCGCTTGTCCAGTGGCGGATGCGCGCGGCATCGGAGGCGACCCGCGTGCGTATCGAGGATCGCCTCGCCGTGCGCGAGCATATCGCCCAGGAGCTTCACGACACGCTGCTCCAGGGCGTTCAGGGGCTGGTCCTCCGCTTCCAGTCGATCCTGCACCGGCTGCCGGGAGATCACCCCGTCCGCGCCGAATTCGAGACCACGCTCGAGCGCGCGGATGACGTCTTGCAGGAGGGGCGCGACCGCGTGCGGTATCTGCGCGAGGAGACCGAACCCGTCGAGCTCGCGCCGATGCTGTCGGGAATAGCCCGCCAGGTGCTTCGCACCGAGCTGCGCTGGGCGATCAGGGAGACCGGAACGCCCCGGCCCGTCTGCGCGCCCGTCGCCGACGATATCTCCCGTATCGCAAGTGAGGCGATGTTCAATGCCCTGCGCCACGCGGGTGCGGGCATGGTGTCGATCAGGATCGCCAACAGCCGCGATGGGGTCGCGATCTCGATCAGCGATGATGGGGTGGGAATCGACGAGATGGTGCGCCGTGCCGGGAAGAAGGAAGGCCATTACGGCCTGGTCCATATGCGCGAGCGCTCGCAAAGATTGGGCGCGAGCTTCCGGATAAGTGAAGCGAGGCCACACGGCACCGAGATCAGCCTCGCGATCCCCGCGCGGATCGCGTATCGCTGAGCGCCGCGGCCTGCCCTAGCCCTCGATCATGTTCGCAAGGCGACGATCCGGTATGAACCAGAGCGCAATCACCGCCATATAGCAGGCAATCGCTATCCAGCGGCTGATGAAGGCGAGCGGAATTGCCGCAGCGTAGATCACCAGTGTTCCCCTGCCCTTCCAGTCCGTTCCAAGTGCCCGCGAGAGCCTCGAGCCGGTCCCGTTGCACGCGATGAGGGCACGCTCGGTCAGGAAATAGCCGATGGCGGCCAGGCCGAGGACGATGCCGTAGGCCGCGGTCGCGCCGGTCGAATAGTCGCTGCTGTCGAGCCAGCGGATGACGAACGGGACGAGGCTCAACCAGAACAGCAGGAAGAGATTTGCCCAAAGGACGCGGCCATCGATCTTCGGGTTGAGCTTGAAGAGATGATGGTGGTTGTTCCAGTAGAGGCCCACGTTGATGAAGCTCAAAAGATAGGCCAGCAGCACCGGAAGGCACTGGCCGAGATCGAGAAGCGAGCCGCCCATGGGAACCTTGAGATCCAGCACCATGATGGTGATGATGATCGCGACGACTCCGTCCGTGAACGCTTCGAGGCGTTTGGAATCCATGGCGAGCGATACCTCGATATCCAGGAAGTGAGTTCGGCCCGGCGCCGCTGGCTTAGGTCGGGCATCGCCTGCTTTCCGCGCCTCGGTCGCGTCAGCCGCTTTCCGGCTTGAACAGATCGGGGAACAGCCTGGGCTGCGACCGGAGATACTGATCTGGCGCCCGGACCCGTCCGCCCAGGGCGGCCGCGGCGTGCCAGGGCCAATTGGGATCGTAGAGGATCCCGCGCGCAAGCGCGATCAGGTCAGCGTCCCCGATCGCCACGATCGCTTCCGCCTGCGCCGGCTCGGTGATGAGGCCGACTGCTATGACGGGAAGGCCGACGGCATCCTTGATGGCGCGCGCGAACGGCACTTGGTAACTGGGTCCGACGGGGATTTTCTGCGCGGGATGGAGGCCCCCGGTCGATACATGGATTGCGGTGCAGCCCTGTTCCTTCACGGCTTGCGCGAAATCGATGATGTCGTCGAGCGTCAACCCTCCCGGAACCCAGTCCGTGGCGGACACACGCACCACGACCGGCATGGAGTCAGGAACCACGGCGCGGATCGCATCGACGATCTCGAGCGGAAAGCGTGCCCGGTTCCGCCGGTTTCCGCCGAATTCATCCGACCGCTGATTTGCGAGCGGCGAGAGGAATTGGTGCAGAAGATAGCCGTGCGCGGCATGGATCTCGATGCCGTCCAGACCGATATCCACCGCGCGCTTCGCCGCCTCGGCGAACGCCTCCCGGATGCGCGCGAGATCGTGATGCGTGAGTTCGGCTGGCGCCGCATCGCGATGATGAAAGCCGATCGGGGACGGTGCGACGGTCTGCCATCCTCGCGGCTCGGCCGGCCCGATCTGTCCGCCTCCAAGCCAGGGCACCTCGACGGAGGCCTTGCGGCCGGCATGGGAAAGCTGGACGAGGATCGGCACGTTCGCCAGCGCCTTTATGCGCGTGACGGTGCTTTCCATGGCCGCGGCGGTCGCTGAATCCCAAAGTCCGACATCCTTGTCGGAAATGCGCCCTTCGGGAAGAACGGCGGTCGCCTCGATCGTGACATAGGCCGCGCCTGACAAAGCGAGGCGTGACAGATGCACCAGGTGCCAGTCATTCATGCAGCCATCGATCGCGGAATATTGGCACATTGGCGCGACGACGATGCGGTTGGGAAGCCTGAGCGAGGCGAGATCAAACGGTTCGAAAAGTGCCGGCCTTGCCATTTCTTTCCTCTCATTCCCGGCAGATCGAGCGCACCGGGCAAAGGCGATCCCGGCAGCCGGGCGCTGAGCTATCCGGATGCGCTCAAAGATGGGCCCGACGCCACCGCATTCCTCCAGTCCCCGGGGCTGGGATGGCGGATTGTGTCGGATTTTGCCAGAAGAGGGCGTTCTCGTGCAAATCGAGGCTTTCGGGTCCTCGATGGTCTGATCGCACCGACCGTGCTTCAGAATTGCGGATCGTCCCAGCCGAAAACGCGCTGCTCCTGGACGCCCAACCCGTCGATCCCAAGCCGTATCACATCTCCCGCCTTCAGGAAGACGGGCGGCTTGTGCCCGAGCCCGACCCCGGCCGGCGTGCCTGTTGCAATGAAGTCCCCGGCCTCGAGCATGTAGAATTGCGACACGTAGCTGACGATCTGCCGGACACCGAAGACGAGGTTCGCCGTTCGACCGTTCTGATGGCGTACGCCGTTCACCTCGAGCCAGATGGCGAGATCGTCCGCGTCGCCAAGTTCGTCCCGGGTGACCAGCCATGGGCCGATCGGCGCGAAACCTGGGAAACTCTTGCCTTTCGTCCACTGGCCGCCGCGCTCCATCTGATAGGATCGCTCGGTCAGGTCGTTGAACAGGCAATAGCCCGCGACATGATCGAGGGCATCCTCCTCGTCGATGTAGAGGCCTTCGCGCCCGATCACGATGCCAAGCTCGACTTCCCAGTCGCCCTTCCCGGCGTCACGTGGGAGCCGCACGGGATCATTGGGGCCGCTGGGTTTGCAGCCCTTCATGAACATCGTCGGCTCGCTGGGAAGCGGCAAGCCGACCTCGGCGGCGTGATCCGTATAGTTCAGGCCGATGCAGATGATCTTGCCGGGGCGCGCGATCGGCGGGCCATAGCGTAGCGGCCCTTGCACCATTGGCAGAGTCGCCGGATCGAGCCGGCCGAGTTCGGCGAGCCCCGCTGCCGAAAGGGTATCGCCGTCGAAATCGACGAGGTGCGCCGAGAGGTCACGCAGGCCGCCACCCGCATCGACGAGGACGGGACGCTCGGCGCCCGGTTCGCCAATTCGTGCCAGCTTCATCCAATGTCCTTCCGCTTTTTTTGAGGATTGCCGGCCGATCTGGCCCGGAGGATTATGCGACCTCGCGTTCAAGCCGCGCGCGGGCATGCCGGGCGATGCTCTCGGCGAATAGCGGCGTCTCGCGTCGGTTGTGATCGCTGCTCGCTTCCTGTCGCGCCTGCGCGGCCCCTTCCAGGGTCAGGTCATGCTGCTCGAGGAAGCCCATGAACGCGTCGGTGGGATGCGAGGTTACCCGGTTGGTGTAGAGCGTCCGCCCTTCTTCCATCGGTTCCGCGATCAGTTCCCAGATGACATTGACCTGGGTCCGGCCGTTCGCGGTGAAAACGTCGGAAATGGAGTTCATCCGGCAATAGTTTGGGCCGGCCTCCTCGGCGACATAGTGCTGCACGACAAGCCCGGTGCCGATCATCTCGACGTTGATCGACATGCGGCGCCCATCGTCGGTGGTGGTCACGCCCGAGGCGATATGATCGGGAATGCAGCAACGCTGATATTCGGCTTCCGGAAGCGTGAAGAGCCAATCCGCGATGTCGAGCATGTCCGCCGGCATGTCGATCTCGGCAGAATAGGCGGATTGGGAGAGGATCTTGTCGTGGAGGACCTTCATGTCGTTCCTTTCAAACATTCGCGAAAACACCGCCGGGCTCAAAGCCCCGTCCCGCTTTGAGCGCTGGACGCAGATCGCCTGGGCCCGCGCCGACGGTCTTGGCGGATCGGGCGATCGCTTGGACAATCCTCGCAAAGGCTGTCGGCGCGGACCCGCGCGCCCGATTGACCGTCTGAGGGCCTGAAAGGAGCGATACGCTCCGCGTCGCCACCGGCTTGGTCAGGATACGACAAAAGCCCTCAATCGGGGCCAATCGGGAGCGGCGGCCAACGGGCAAGCTCGACAGCGCAATCGGGAGGAATGACCTGCCGGCCGAGATCATAGGTACAGCATGAGCGCCATTGCCAGCCACACGCTTCGGGCGAACGGAATCCGCCAGAATTATATCGACGCCGGCGCGGGGGCGCCGGTCGTACTTTTGCACGGGTTTCCCGAAACCAATTTTGCCTGGCGTTTCCAGATTCCGGTTTTAAGCGAGCTCTATCGCGTGATCGCGCCCGACCTGCGGGGCTATGGCGAAACCGACAAGCCCGCGACCGGCTATGACAAGCGCACGATGGCGAAGGACCTTGCCGCATTGCTCGATGCGCTCGGCATCGGCAGGATCGCGCTGGTCGGCCACGACCGTGGCGCGCGGGTCGCTACCCGCTTCGCCAAGGATTATCCTGACCGGGTCGATCGGCTGGTCGTGATGGACAATGTTCCCACGAGGATCGTCGCGCGCGACCTCAACGCCGAGATCGCGAAAGCCTATTGGTTCTTCCTCTTTCACCTGATCCCCGACCTTCCCGAGACGCTGATCGCGGGCAAGGAGGAACAATGGCTGCGGTGGTTCTTCTCGGACTGGTCGTACGACCCCTCGGCAATCAGTGGCGAGGCGTTCGAGACCTATGTCCGGGCCTACCGGGCGCCCGGCGCGGTGCGTGGGGCAATGGCGGACTACCGGGCCAATGCGGAAGACGTGGCCCAGGACCTGGTCGATGCCGATGTGAAGATCGGCTGCCCGACGCTTGCGCTCTGGGGCGCCGATTTCGGCGCCGTCGGCAAGATGTTCGACATGCCCAAAGTCTGGGCCGAGATGGCGGACAATCTGCGCGCGGTTCCCATTGCGCGCTGCGGCCACCTGCCGCACGAGGAGCGCCCCGAGGCCGTCAACGCGCTTCTCCTCGAGTTCCTGCAGGGCTGGCAGGGCGAGGCGCGGTGAAGCTGACCGGGACGATGGCCGCCATGCACTTGGCCGCTCCGTTCTCATCGGCTGTGCTTCTCGCCGAGCTCGAGACCATCGTGGGCGCACGAGAGCTTCTTACTGGAGCGCGGGAAACGGAGCGCTATCGCACCGGTTTCCGTTTTGGGGGCGGTAATGCGCTGGCGGTGGTGCGGCCAGGCAGCCTGGTCGAATTGTGGCGGGTGGTGAATGCCTGTGCCCGCGCTGGGGTCATCCTGATCGTGCAGGCCGCCAATACGGGCCTGACCGGCGGATCCACGCCGGACGGTGACGATTATGACCGGGAAATCGTCATCATCAGCACCGTCCGGCTCGATGGCATCCAGCTCATTCGTGATGGCACACAGGCGCTCTGCCTGCCCGGCGCACGCCTGTTCGAGCTGGAGGAAAGGACAGCGGCGATCGGCCGCGAGCCCCATTCCCGCATCGGCTCCTCGTGCATCGGCGCCTCGGTGCTGGGTGGGGTGTGCAACAATTCGGGCGGAGCGCTCATCCACCGAGGCCCCGCCTATACGCAGATGGCGCTTTATGCCTGGATCGCACCCGATGGGGCGGTCAAACTGGTCAATCATCTTGGCGTGAGCCTGGGCGTCGAACCCGAAGCGATGCTCGCCCGCATCGATGCAGGGGCGATTCCGGAGAGCGATATTGTCGACGATTCCAGTCGCGTCTGCTCGGATCATCACTATCAGGATCATGTGCGCCAGGTCGATGCGGACACGCCCGCGCGCTTCAACAACGATCCCCGCCATCATTTCGAGGCGTCGGGAAGCGGTGGGCATGTCGTGGTGTTCGCGGTACGCCTGGACACCTTTCCAAGCGAGCGTGACGTCGTCGATTTCTATATCGGTACGAACGACCCCGCCGAGCTGACCGCGATCCGCCGGACCATCCTCAAAGACTTCGCGTCGCTGCCTATCCAGGGCGAATATATTCACCGCTCCGCGTTCAGGCTGACCGAGCGCTATGGCAAGGACATCTTCCTGGCCATCCGCTATCTGGGGGCGAAGCACCTCCCCCGCCTTTTTGCGTTGAAGGCGCGTTTCGACGCGTTCTGCAAGCGGCTCCCCTGGGCGCCGCATGATCTCTCGGATCGGGTGATGCAGGCGGGCGCATCACTCTTTCCGCGGCATTTGCCCCGGCGAATGCGCGAGTTCGACCAGCGCTTCGAGCATCATCTCATCCTCAAGATGGGCGGTGACGGGATCAGGGAGGCGCGCACGGTGCTTGCTGCGATATTCCCGACCGCGCAGGGTGACTATTTCGAATGCACCAAAGACGAGGGCGACCGGGCTTTTCTCCACCGTTTCGCGGTCGCGGGCGCGTCCATTCGCTACCGGGCGCTCCACAGGGACGAGATCACGGACATCGTGGCGCTCGACGTTGCGCTGCGGCGCAACGACCTGGACTGGGACGAGAGGCTGCCGCCGGAGCTTGCCGAAAAGATCCTGGGTGTCAGCTATTGCGGCCATTTCTTCTGCCACGTCTTCCACCGTGACTATCTGGTGAAGAAGGGACAGGATCCGATCGCGTTCGAGCAGGCGGTCTTGGCGATCCTGGACGAGCGGGGTGCGGAATATCCCGCCGAACACAATGTCGGGCACCTTTATCCGGCAAAGCCGGATCTTGCGCGCCATTATCGAAAGCTCGACCCGACCAACAGTCTCAACCCCGGCATCGGGCAATTGTCGCGCCGGGCGGATTGGGCCTGATCCGCACCCCTGCGAGGGGAGCCCGCGCCTTGTCAGGGGAACGGGCTCCCGATCGCTCAAGCAGCGGCTTCGAGAGAGGGATAATCGACATATCCGCGGGCATCGCCACCAAAGAAGCTGTCGCGGTCGGGCTCATTGAGCGGCGCATGGCGAGCAAAGCGCTCGGGCAGATCGGGGTTGGCAATGAACAGCTTGCCAAAGGCAATGACGTCGCCGCGTCCCTCCGCCAGGGCCCGTTCAGCGCGCGCCTGGTCATAGCCGCCGGCGAGCATCATCGTGCCCTGGTAGAGCCGGCGGATTTGCTGGACGATCAGGTCCCAGCGAGGGTCGAACTGCGTGTCGGTTTCGATCCCGAGTGTCGAGGGTTCGACGATGTGGAGATAGGCCAGGCCGACCCGGTCGAGCGCGGACGCGATATGGCCGAATGTCTCTTCAGGCGTGTCGTCGCCCATTCCCATGAAACGCCCCATCGGGGTCAGGCGAACCGCGACGCGACTTGCGCCGATGGCGGCGACTACCGCCTCGACGACCTCGAGCAGGAAGCGCGAACGGTTGGCGATGCTGCCGCCGTAGGAATCGGTGCGGTGGTTGCTCGCGCTGTTGATGAACTGATCGATGAGATAGCCGTTCGCCGCGTGGATCTCGACGCCGTCCATCCCCGCCGCGATGGCGTTGCGCGCTGCCTGGGCATAGTCGGCCACGATCGCCTCGATGCCGGCGACATCGAGTTCCTGGGGCACAGGCACGTCGGCCCAGACGCCATTTCCCTCGCCGTCGATGATGAAGGTCTTGCCGGGCACCGGCATCGCGCTGGGCGCGACGGGAAGTCCGCCCCCTGGCTGGAAGACCGGATGCGAGACGCGTCCGACATGCCAGAGCTGCATGAAGATGCGCCCCTGCGCCTTATGGACGGCCGCGCTGACCTTGGACCAGCCTTCGATCTGTGCGGCCGTGTGGATGCCCGGCGTCCAGGCATAGCCCTGCCCCTGCTGCGAGATCTGGGTCGCCTCGGTAATGATCAGGCCGGCCCCGGCACGCTGCCGATAATATTCGATGCTCATGTCGGTAGGCACATTGCCCTCCCCCGCCCTTGATCGCGTGAGCGGTGCCATCACGATCCGGTTCGGGAGCTTTAGTGCTCCCAGATCGAGGGGCGTGAACAGGTCTGGTTTCATCGCACTTCTCCAAGGGACGCAGAGGCGCCGGATGCGGTGCGATATGGCCTTGCCTGTCGAGCGTGATAATCCGGTGATTTCGGCCGGCTGTATTGCGCCCTGCGCAACGATGGGTCTGGGCGAGGTTGCGCAAATGGCGGGCTGCGCCCGATCAGGCCCCGGCCCCGGATTCCCAATAAGGAGGAGATCCGAACCGGGCCTCGAGGAAATCGATAAAGGCGCGCAACTTGGCCGATGTGCGGCGGTCGGCATGATAGAGGGCATAAATGCCCCCGTCCGACGCGGCCGGAGACGTTCGCCCGATATCGGCCTCCCATTCGGGCAGGACGCGGCAAAGGCGCCCGGCTGCGATATCCTCGCCGACGAGCCAGGTCGGCATGAGCAGCATGCCGACCCCGGCGACCGCTACTTCGCGCAACGTCTCCGAATGATTGGCGCGTACGGTTCCGCGGACCCGGACGATCTCCTCCTTTCCCTGTCGCGCAAAGCGCCAGGTGCGGTCGCCGCTCGCATAGGAGAAGGTGAGGCAGTTGTGCCGGGCAAGGTCGGCCGGGCGCGAGGGAGTACCGTGTTCGGCAAGATAGGCGGGACTTGCGCACAGAAGGCGCCGGTGCGGGGCGAGCTTGCGCGCGATCAGGCTGGAGGATTCAAGGCTCCCGAGCCGGATGGCGATATCGATCCGATCTTCCACCAGGTTGACTGGCTGATCGCTCATGACGAGCTCGAGCTCGACCTCCGGGGAGCCGCGCAGGAAGTCCGGAATGATCGGCGACACGTGCAGCCGCGCGAACGCGACGGGCAGGCTGACCCGCAAAAGGCCCCGCGGGGTACCTTCGCGCTCATTCATGCTGCGATTGGCATCGTCGAGGTCCGCGATGATCCGGACCGCGCGCAGATAATAGTCCTCGCCCGCTGGCGTCAGTGTGACGCTTCGTGTCGAGCGGTTGAGCAGAACGGTCGAAAGATGCTCTTCCAGACCATCGACCTGCCGGGTGAGCGACGATGTTGCGACGCCTGCCTTGCGCGCGGCGGGGGCGAACCCGCCTTCGTCGGCGACCGACAGAAACGCCTTGATGCCGGCCAGCAAATCCATTCGTCACCTTTGCGTATTGCGCAACGGAGATAGCGGATGAGCCAACATTATCAACCAGGGACGGCATGGCGATATCCGCCGCTGCGAATTGGAGACCCGACATGACAGAACCCGTGAAGATCACGGTTACCTCCGACTTCATCTGCCCCTGGTGCCATATCGGCGAACAACGGCTCGCGAAGGCGATCGCCGGACTGCCCGGGCAGGTCGCGGTCGACCTCATCTGGCTGCCGTTCGAGCTCAATCCCGATATGCCCGCCGAGGGAATGGACCGCAAAGCCTACCGGTCGCGAAAGTTTGGAAGCTGGGAACGGTCCCGGGCGCTTGACGCCGGGACCGAGGAAGCCGGAGCAGTCGACGACGTCCCTTTCGACTATGATGCGATGACGCGAACCCCGAGCAGCTTGCTCGCCCATCGGTTGTCTCTGCTGGCACGGCGCGAGGACAAGCAGACCGCCTTCGTCCGCGCGGTGTTCCGCGCCTATTTCGCTGAAGGGGGTGATATCGGCGACCCTGGGCTCCTTGCGGTGATCGCCGCCGAGGTCGGGCTTGAGGGCAGCGCCGTCGAGCGCTTGCTTGCGAGCGACGAACTTGGCCTGGAGGTCCGCGCGCTCGAGCATTTCGCAGCAGACCGGGGTGTTCGCGGCGTCCCGTTCTTCGAGATCGGCGGCCGCGTTCTCGAAGGTGCCCAGCCCGTCGAGGTCCTGCGGGATGCCATTCTCGCAGCCGCACGCGCCGCCGATCCATCGGCGGCAGCAATCCGGAAGGAGCAGAGCGATGACTGATAAGCCGAGGGCATTGATCGTCGGCGGGTCGCTGGCCGGACTGTTCACCGCCAACCTGCTTGGCCGGGCCGGGTGGGATGTGGAGGTCTTCGAACGTTCGCCGCACGATCTCGACAGCCGTGGCGGCGGGATCGTGCTGCAGCCCGAGGTGGTCGAGGTGTTCCGGCGCATGGGGATCGACGTCGGGGCGATGACCCTCGGCGTGGCGTCGCGCTACCGCACGGTGTTTGGGCCGGATGGCTCGATCCAGTCGAAGCAGCTGGCGCCCCAGGTGCAGACCTCCTGGTCGCTCCTCTACTCGACGCTCCGCAAGGGCTTTGGCGATGCGCGCTATCATCAGGGGATGACGCTTGCCGGCCTCGACCAGGATCGCGACGCCGAGACGGTGACGGCGCGCTTTGCCGACGGATCGAGCAGGACAGCGGATCTCCTGGTCGGTGCCGATGGCGGCAACTCGGCGGTTCGCGCGCTGCTTTGGCCCGACGCACGGCCCCGCTATGCCGGCTATGTCGCCTGGCGCGGCCTTGTCGCGGAGAATGAGATGCCGCCAGTATCGCGCGAGATGCTGCACGGCGATTTCGGTTTCGCGAACAACAAGGGCTCCCACATCCTGGGATATCTGGTGCCCGGCGCGCATAATGATATGCGCGTCGGTCACCGGCTCTACAATTGGGTCTGGTACCGCGTTGCGGATGAGGCGCTTCTGGCGGAAATCCTGGTCGACCGTAACGGCAGGCCCCGTGTCTCGGCAATCCCCGAGGGCATGCTCGCGGATCGGTGGCGGGCCCATCTCGATACCGAGGCGGACCAGCTGTTACCGCCTCCCTTCGGAGAGATCGTCAGGGCAACCCGTCAGCCTTTCATCCAGACCATAAGGGATCTGGCGGTCGATCAGATGGTTAGCGGCCGGGCTGTGATCCTGGGGGATGCGGCGGCGATCCCGCGGCCGCACACCGCCGCCAGCTCCTCCAAGGCCGCAGCCAACGCACTTTCGCTTGCGGATGCGCTCGCATCGACGAGCGATATCGATGTCGCGCTCGCGCGGTGGCAGCCGGCGCAGGTGGCGCTCGGAAAGGCGCTTCTGCGGCAGGGGATGCAGACCGGAGATCATCTTCTGTTCGGAAGACGGCCCCTTCTTGAGGTCGGCTGACTGTCGGGCCGGTCGTCGCGCGAAGGGTGGCGGTCGCGTCAGCGAGACCTGCGGCGCAGGAAGCGCTCGTACCACCGGCGCCGCACATCGCCATAAGCGGTCGCCGCCGGGACCATGAGGATGATCGTGGTCCCGCCGCTGCTCGATCTGTCGAGGATCATTTCGGCCTTCAGCCTGGCCGCGCGTTCCCGCATGCCGACCAGACCGAAATGACCTTCGCGGCGACCGGCGCGAAGGATAGAGGGGTCGATGCCGATGCCATCGTCGCGTACCGTCAGCTGGAGCATGGCGGGGCGATAGTCGATATGGACCTCGGTCCGTGTTGCTCGTGCATGCCGCATCACGTTGAAAAGCGCTTCCCTGGCGATGTGCAGGATTTCGGCAGTTGCCTCCGGGTCGAGCCGCTGCCCCATGCCCGAGGTGCTGACGAAGAGATTCTCGCCGGGCGTGAAGCCCATTTCCCGGGCCGCGCCGGAAATCGCGGGCTCGAGCGTCTCGGGATCCGCGTGAAGCCGCAGGCCGCGGACCCGTTCCCGCGCTTCTCCCAGCACCCGCTGGGCCTGACCCAGCGTATCCTCCAGTCCCTTCTTTCCGGGCGCATCCTGGGGAAGCGCGTCGCTTGCGAGATGGAAGCGCAGGATGAGCGCCTGAACCGACTGAAGAAGCGTATCGTGAAGGTCCCGCGCGATCCGTTCGCGCTCATCATGCCGCTCGGCGAGGCGCGCGCGGATCTGTGCCGCGACAGCCCGCATGCGAAGCCGGTAAGCGCCCCATAGCAGGGCCAGGGCCGCGACCACGCAGAGAAGCTTGAACGGCCAGCTCTGCAGGAAGGTCGGTCGTATCTCGAACTCCAGCGCTGCGCCCTTGAGGTTCCAGTTGCCGGCGGCGTCGGCGGCGATGACTTCGAACCGGTATTTGCCGGGCGCCAGGTTGGTATAGGTGGTCGCCCTGCGCGCACCGGGATCGGTCCAGCCGGTTTCGAGGCCGATCAACCGGTACTGTGTCCGTACCCGATCCGGGTCCGCCAGGCCCATGACCGAAAAGACGAAGCGCACGGTTGTCGTACCGGGCGGCAGCGTCAGCGAAACGGGGTCGAGGATGAGCCTGGAGCCCGTTTCGAGGCTGCGGATCGTGACCTTGGGCGGCGCCGGCGGATCGAACAGATGCGCCGGATCAATGCTGGCGAGCCCTTGCGCGGTGATGGTCCAGATGCGGCCGTCGCCACCCGATACGATCGAGCGTGTCGGGAACCCGTAAGGCTGGGCGTCGAGCGGTGCACCGTCGCGGCTGTCGAATTCCCGCACCGCGATAGGCGTGCCCGGTTGCTCGAAAGCCCGATCGAGCTCGGCCGTCAATATGCGCTTCAATCCGTCGGAGTCCCGAAGCCAGGTCTCGCCGCGCGGAGTTTGTACGATGCCGCTTATGCGAGCGAGCCAGGGGTAGATCCGCGCATCGAGCTTTCGGGCGGCGCCGTCACGCAACCGGATCAGTCCGCGGCGCCCGGCGATGAAAAAGCCGTGCTCGCCAGGGTTGATCATCGTGATCTCGTCCATCCCGAGCGAACGAAAATCATAGCGGATTACCTTGGCGCCCGAGACCAGGGTCATGCCCGGCGCCTCGTTTGCAAGCGCTACTTCCCCATCCGCATTGGCGACGGCCCCCACGGTCACGCCGCTGCCGCCCGGCGCCTCGTAGCCGCGTAAGGGATGCCAGCCGCTCCCGTCGCGCCACCAGGTGCTTCCATCCAGGCCGCGGAGCCAGAGCCTGGACTGTCCGTCCTCGGCGCAGCGCGCTGCCAGTGTCGGAACCGATCCGAGGCTGTCGAGCGCGCCATCTGCCCGGACGCGCATGGTCTGCTTGCGATCGAGGATCCAGACGCCCGAGGCATGTCCTGCGCACATCGCCATGGGGTCAGGTATGCGACGCAGCGCACGTGTCTCGCTGTCGGGCCTTATCAGGAACAGCACCTGATCGGCGAGCGCGTAAACGAGCCCGTCCGAAGTCGCGGTCAGCTTGAGGCCTCGCGTCATGTCGCCCCGCACCAGCGGGTCCGCCGTCACATTGGCGCGGCGGAATCGTTCGAGCTGGCGCCCCCTCCCCAGCCAGATCGAGCCTTCCGCGTCGACGAACAATCGGGCTCCGACCTTCGCCCGCCAGGCGAGATTGTCGAATAGCTCGATCTGCCCGGGGCGGTCACCCGGAGCATGCGCGGCCGTGTTTGCGCGAAACACCTCACCGTTGCGTGTGCCACCCCAGATGCCTCCGAACCGGTCAAACGCCAGTCCCGTCAGCGAGAGCTCGGCGGGAATGCGGTAACGGATTTCCGCCCTGGGTTCCCTCTGGTCCGCCGTTCGAAACAGTCGAAGATCATTGCCATCCGCGAGCCAGAGTGCCCCGTCGGGGGCGACACCCAGGCGCGGCATCCGGTATGTGCCGCCGAGCCATGTGAACTGCGCTGCCCCCGGCGCGAGCCGCGCGATGCCGCTCGATCTTTGGTCAGGTCGCTGGATCGCCACCCAGAGGCTTCCATCCGGCGTCCCGACCATGCCCAGCATATAGCCTTCGGGGACATGGAGCGCGCCGTCGAGCGGCTGCCATGTTCCGCCACGATAGCGCCAAAGGCGTCGGGAGAGACCGCCCCACTCCGCCCAGATCGCGCCGTCGGCGCCCTCGACCAGATTGGTGATGACTGAAGGAGGGTTCGGAAATCTTGTGTCGATCAGGCGGCCATGGCGGTAGACGGCGACGCCCGCGCTGCGGCTGTAGCTCACCCATAATTCGCCCTTCCTGGTGACAAGGAGCGACTGCGGCGACGCGCCTTCCATCTGCGAACCGGCTGGCGGGCGGATCTCCTCGAACGATGCACCATCAAAACGGTAAAGGCCCTCCTGTGACGCGATCCAGAGATAGCCGTCGGGCGTCTGCGCGATATGGACGATGTTGCGCGGGGTGCCGTTGTCCTGTGTCCATACCCTCTTTTGAAAATGCGCCGGGACCATGGAAATCGCCGGAAGCGACTGCGCCGCTGCGCCGTGGACGATGACCGGAGCCGTGGCTACGAGGCAAGGCACAAGGGCCATTGCCGCAACCGAGCGCCGCCGCCATGCGCGTCGAACCACGGTCAGCGTCTGCAGGTTAGAGGGCAGGTCACGAGCCTTTCCGGGGTCGCGTTTGCCTGCTGCAATGTGAAATCCCCTTCGATAATGACAAGCGTGGCGGCCAGAAGCGGTTAATGCGGTGATGAGCCCGGTTCCATAGCGATCGCCTGTCACACTGACCTGGCGTGGGACCATAGAATAGCGAGCAGGAAAGTCGGCCATGCAAGAATCGGATTGGGATGCAACGGACCGGCCTGGAACCAGTCTTGATCGGCCTATCAGGGTTCTGAGCGTCGATGATCACCAATTGCTGCGCGAAGGCGTCAACGCGGTCATCTCGGCCCATGCGGATATCGCGATCGCCGGTGAAGCCGCGGATGGCCTTCAGGCGATCGACGCCTATCGCTTGTTGCGGCCGGATGTGATGTTGCTTGATCTGCAGATGCCCGGTCTCGACGGCCTGCAGGTGCTCGAGAGGATTCGATGCGAATTCCCGGAAGCGCGGATCATCGTTCTGACCACCTTTGCCGGAGACGCCCAGGCGTTTCGGGCACTCGAGCAAGGCGCCGCCGGATACGTCCTCAAGGATGGTGTCCGTACCGAGCTCGTCGATGCCATCCGGACGGTGTTCAACGGAGGACGGCATCTGAGCGTCTCGGTCGCACGCGAGATCGCCTGGCATCTCGACAGCGAGCGCCTGAACGAGCGGGAATGCGAGGTCCTGTCGCTCGCCGCGGCGGGCAACTCGAACCGGCAGATTGCGAGCCATCTCTCCCTCTCCGAGGACACGATCAAAGGCTATATGAAGTCGATTTTCGCCAAGCTCGGGGTGTCCGACCGCACGCATGCGGTGACCGTCGCGGTTCGTCGAGGCATGATCCGGATCTAGCGCGAAGCGCTGATCGCGCCCACTCAGCGCACTATTCCTGAAGTACCCGCCGAGCCGTTCCAGCGTACGACCCGCGAGGTCGCCGTGAAGCTGGTCGACAGTCGCAGCACTCCGCTTGGGGATGGTGGTTGCCGTCGCGCCAGGGCTTTCGGCCGGCGTTCGAGCCGCAGCAGGCCACAATAATGTGGCGCCGCCGCGGCTCGGCGAGAGACCGTCGCGGTCAGGCGGTGAGCTCGGCCTCGACCCAGTCGGTCACGCTGTCGCGTACCGGCGACCAGCCAAGCTCGGTGCGTGCCTTGTCCGAACGCACCCGGCTGTTCGAGCCCAGCGCGAACACCGCGAGCTCGCGACCCCATTTGGCGATCGCGTCAGAGGCAGGCCAGCTCTGTGCTTCGCCGAGATCGAGCTTCCTTGCGATCGCGCGAACCAGATCGCCGAAGGACGCCTCGCCATTTTCGACATAGTAGAAGCTGCCGGCCGGCGCCTTCTCCAGCGCCAGCAGGTAGAGGTCCGCCATGTCGGCGATATGGACGTTGGACCAGATGTTCAGGCCGCGGCCGATATAGCGGGCGACGCCGCTTTCCTTCGCCTGTGCCACGAGCGGCGGGATCTGCACGCTCTGTGCGGGCGCGCCGAGCGTCTGGCCATAGATGAGGCTGTTGCAGAGCACGACGCTGCGCACGCCAGGTGCGGCGGACATGATCCGCTTGTTGAGCGCGACCCGGCGTTCCTTGTCGGGCTCGGGCCGGACCGGCGTGTCCTCGGCAAAGGTAGCGTCGGACGGCTCGCCCATGGCCTCGTCACCCACCAGGCTGGTGCCGCTGGTATGAATGAAGGGCTTGCGGCTGCCGGCGAGGCCGGCAAGCAGTGCCTCGACCGCACCTTCGTGATCGCTGTCTGCGGCGTTGATGACGGCATCGGCCGCCTTCGCTTCCGCGGTGAGCAGCGCGGCGTCGTCGAGCGTGCCGATGACGGGCTCGATGCCCTTGGCGCGCACGCCGTCCGCCTTGGCGGCGGTCCGGACGAGCCCGCGGACCTGATGGCCCTTGCTGGCAAGGAGCGCCGCGACCGAGCCGCCGATATAGCCGCTCGCGCCGGTGACGAAGATCTTCATGCGGTCATTCCTTCGGGTGAATAGACGGGGAAGTCGGTGTAGCCGCGGGCACCGCCGCCATAATGGATGGTGCGGTCGGACTCTGCGATCGGCCAGCGATTGCGCAGGCGCGTCACCAGGTCCGGATTGGCGATGAACGGCTCGCCGAAAGCCGCGACATCGATAAGGCCGGCGTCGATCATCTGCTCGGCGCGCTCACGGGTCATGCCGCCGGCGAGGATCAGCGTGCCCTTGAAGTGGGTCCGGAACTTCGCGAGGAAATCAGGCGGGGTGCCCGTGCTTCCGCGGGTCGACTGATCCATCAGATGAACATAGGCAATGCCGCGCCGCGAGAACTCGTCGGCGAGATAGAGGTAGGTTTCCTCGATCTCGGGATAGGCCGGGTTGTCGAAGAGCTGGCCATAGGGCGAGAGGCGAACCGCCGTGCGCTCGGCGCCGATCGCGGCAATCACCGCGTCGAGCGTCTCGAGCAGGAAGCGGGTGCGGCCTTCCAGCGTGTCGCCCCGATAGGCGTCGGTACGATCGTTGACGTTCGGGTTCAGGAACTGCTCGATCAGATAGCCATTGGCGCCGTGCAGCTCGATACCGTCAAAGCCGGCTTCGATCGCATTGCGTGCGGCGCGGACGAAGTCGGCGGTGACGCCGCGGACCTCCTCGGTGGTAAGCGCGCGCGGCGTGGACACGTCGACAAGCGCCGCAGTGCCGTCGTCGCGCAAGCCAAAGGCTTGCGAATCCGCCGCGATACGCGACGTCGAGCTCACCGGTGCCGCGCGACCCGGCTGGGTCGACACATGGCTCACCCGGCCGACATGCCAGAGCTGGGTGAAGATGACCGCGCCGCGTTCATGCACCGCCTTGGTGACCGGCTTCCATGCCTCGACCTGTTCCGCCGTCCAGAGGCCGGGGACGTCGAGATAGCCGATCGCGTTGGGCGAGATCGCGGTGCCTTCGGTCACGATCAGACCGGCCTCGCCGCGCTGGGCATAATAAAGCGGGGCCAGATCGGACGGCACGTTATGCGGCCGGGCGCGCGAGCGCGTGAGCGGCGCCATCGCGATGCGGTTGGCGAGCCGGTGGCTGCCCATCGCAAAGGGTTCGAACAATTTGCTCATGATGGTCCTTCCTTGGAAAAGCTGGTTCAGCGGTCCCACTCGGGCGCGAGGCCCGCGGGGCTGACGATCCGGCCGTCGGGCCGCGCGAGGGCGTGGATCGCTCCCATGTCATCGGCTTCGAGGACGAAGTTGAAGATCGCGAAATTCTCGGCGACACGTGCGACATTGGCGGTCTTGGAGAGGGCGATGACGCCATCCTGCTGGACCAGCCAGCGCAGGACGACCTGGGCGGGCGTCTTGCCATATTTGGCGGCGATCGTCTGGATGACGGGATCGCTGATGACCTTGCCGTCGGCCATGCCGTAATAAGCGGTGAGTGCGATGCCGGCCGCGCGGGCGGCCGCATACAGGCTGGACTGGTCGATATAGGGATGGATCTCGACCTGGTTGGTCACGATCGGCGCCTTGCTGACACGGGCCGATTCTTGCATCTGGGCGATGTTCTGGTTGCTGACGCCGATATGCCGCGCCTTGCCGGCTTCCTTGACGGCGTTCAGCATGGCGACCTGCTCCGCCACGGGCACCTTGTCGCCGGGCCAGTGGATGAGCAGCAGGTCGACCTGGTCAACCTTCAGCTTGTCCAGGCTCGCATCGACCGAGGCCGCAAATTTACCGGGCTCGTAATTGTCGACCCAGACCTTGGTCGTCAGGAACAGCTCGTCCCGCTTCGCGCCGGCCGCCGCAAGCGCACGACCAAGGGCTGCTTCGTTCGCATAGATCTGCGCCGTATCGAAATGGCGGAAACCGACAGAGAGCGCTTCAGGGATGATCCGCTCGACTTCCTCGTCGGACATGCGGAACACGCCAAAGCCGAGCGCCGGAATGGAGGCGCCGTGCGCCGTGACATTGAACATGGGTTCTTCTCCGTTTGTGTAAGATCGACGGTCAGGCGGCAGCGCGAATAGGAAGGCTGCCCAGTTGCGGCAGGACGTCGCCCGCCAATTCGTCCAGCACCTCGTCGACCGGCCGCCGGGAACGGCGCAGCAGGACGGCAAGATGATCGACACCGACTTCCCGGAGCTGCTCCAGATGGTCGATAAAGGCGTTGCGCCCGGCGCGCCCGCCGAAGCGGAACGGCTGCAGCGGCTCGCCGGGATCCTCGGCAAGATCGAGGTGGAAGGCGCTGATGAACGCACCCCCCTCGCCCTTCGCCACCTTCCAGGCCCCTGCCTGCGCAGTGAGGCGCTCCAGCGTACCGGGATAGACGAAGCGGCCGTCCATGTTCGCCGAGATCCAGTCGTCGCTCTGCTGGGCCTGTCCCGCCACCACCAGGGGAATGGCGCCGCGAACGGGTCGCGGCAGCAGGTCCAGACTGGGCTCGCGCGCGCCGCCGCCGATGGGCAGGCCGCCGGGCATCCAGGCGGTCCGCATATAGGCCACCGCCTCGCGGAAACGCTCGCCTCGCGTCTCGAAATCGAGGCCGAGCAGCGGATATTCGATCGGCCGATCGCCCGAGGCCACCCCCAGGATCAGCCGTCCGCCCGACAAGGCATCGACGCTGGCCGCGGCCTTGGCGATCATCATCGGGTGCCGGATCGGCAGCACGACGGCGGCGGTGCCGAGTGCGACGTTCCTGGTGATCCCGGCGAGGAAGCCCAGATGGGAGAAGACCTCGTATACCGACCCGGCATCCCCCATCCGAGCGCTGTCGAAGACGGGAACGTCGCGCATCCACACGGCGGCGAAACCCTGGCCGTCGACCTTGCGGACGAGCTCGGCATGGCGCGTGAGGTCCGGCACACCCGCCGGGCGGCCATCGGCAAGGCGTCTCGCCTCGCCTGAGGGCGACCAGTCATTGTCGAGCGGCAGCTCGATCCCCAGCGTGATCTGGCCGGGGATGCGAACCTTGTCGAGCGCAGAGGGAGTGTACGCGGTCATCATCTATTCCTGTGCTGCGGCATCGATGCCGCCCTGGACCGCTAGATGAAGCTTTCGTCGCGCCTTGATAATTGGCCGGCGCTCCACATAATCTTGGAGGCCAATTCACAGATGGGCCAATCACGGATAGGCCCATCGCAGTTAGGGGTGTCATGGACAATCGCGCAGGCGAGATGCTGGTTTTCGTCAGGGTCGTGGAAGCGGGCAGCTTCTCCGAAGCCGCGCGGCAATTGCTGATGACGCCGTCGACGGTGAGCAAGCTGATCGGCCGCATGGAGGACCGGCTGGGCGTTCGGCTCGTCGAGCGGTCGACCCGCCGGCTGTCGCTCACCGATGAGGGCCGGCTCTTCTATGAGCGCAGCGGCGCGCTGCTTGCCGATCTCGACGACATCGAACGCGAAGTGAGCCGGGGTGCCGGCGGGGCTGGCGGCACGATACGCGTCAATGCGTCGGTGGCCTTCGGCGTGCTCGGAATCGAGCCCCATTTGCCCGATTTCTGGCGCGCCTATCCCAATGTCGTGGTCGACCTGTCGCTCTCCGACGAGATTGTCGATCTCTATCTCGACCGCACCGATATCGCCTTCCGGGTCGGGGCGCTCACCGACAGCAGCCTGCTCGCTCGCAAGATCGGGGTCGCGAGCCGGAAGATCGTCGCCTCGCCCGCCTATCTCGCGGAGCACGGCGTTCCGGAAGCGATCGAGGATCTCGACCATCATAATTGCCTGGGCTTCAATTTCCGGCGCGCAGCGCCGGTCTGGCCGCTTCGGGAGGCGGGGCGGATCGTCGATCGCATGGTCGGCGGCAACCTTCTCGCCAATAACGGGGAGACGGTTCGCCGGCTGGCGCTCGCCGGCATGGGCCTCGCGCGGCTGGGCGATTTCCATGTGCGCGAGGATATCGCCCAGGGACTGCTCGTCGAGGTCCTGGCCGAGGCAGGGCATGGCGACGAGGAAGAGGTGCACGCGCTCTATCTCGGCGGCCAGCGCATGCCCCAGCGCATCCGGCTGTTCCTCGATTTCATGGTGCCACGCCTGCAGAGCTTCATGCGCGGCGAATGACCGGCTGACCGCCTGAGCGGAGGGCAGCCGGTCACGATATCAGGTTGTTGCCCCCGCACGTGCGGCGGCGTCTCCTATTTTTCGATGCGCCGCTTCAGACCTTCAAGGCCGGTCACATAGATGCCCTCGAAATGGGCGATCGCCTCGGCCTCGCCGATCCCGACCGGGGTGAAGCTGCCCGACCAGCGCACCTTGCTGCGGGTCGCGGAGACCGGCTCCACCGCCATCTCGCCAACATAGCCGGTCACCGGATCCGGTGCCTCCAGGTGCCGATAGCGGAAATAGCGCGCTTCCTCGTCGAAATTCAGGAGGCGCTCGACGATGACGGCGCCGTTGATCGCCTCCAGCCTGCGAACGCGTCCGCCATCTTCCAGCCGGCTTGTCCGGATGAGGTCGAGCCACTCGGGAAGGCCGTCAAATCCGCCGACCACGGCCCAGACCCGGTCCGCGGGGGCATTGATTTCGATGCTCGCCGATGCGCTGGTCACAGTACTTCCTCCACCTTTGCCGGCAGCGGCGCATCGGCCGATACCAGGCCCTCCGCGCGCAGCGCGGCCCAGAAACTTCCCGGGATCGGCATAGCTGCAAGGTGCAAGTTGCTGGCGGCGCGTCCCGGGCGGCTGGCGCCGGGAATGACTGCCGACACGGCCGGATGTGCCAGGCTGAACTGGAGCGCTGCCGCGCGCAGATCGACCGCGTGGTGCCAGGCGAGCGCTTTCAGCCGATCGACCCGGGCCTGCACTTCCGGCGTCGCCTTTTGATATTCGTAATGCTCGCCCCCGGCGAGGATGCCTGAATTGAACGGCCCGCCGACGATGATGCCGACGCCGCGATCCAGCGCTGCCGGCATCAGCCGCTTCAGCGCGTCTTCATGGTCGAGGAGCGAATAGCGTCCCGCCAGCAGGAAGCCATCGGGGTCGCTGCGCTCCAGCGCGATCTCGCAAGGCTCGACGCGGTTGACGCCGAGGCCCCAGCCTTTGATGACGCCCTGGTCGCGCAGTTCGCCGAGGGCGACCGCTGCCCCTTCGAGCGCGGTCGTGAGCACGTCGCGCCAGGCCTCGCCGTGAAAGTCCTTCGCGGGATCGTGGATCCAGACATAGTCCAGACGGTCGGTGCGCAGGCGGCCAAGGCTGTCCTCGATGGCACGCAGGGCGCCGTCGCGCGAATAGTCATAGACGATGCGATTGGGCCGGCCGAATTCGAACAGGCCGCCCTTCTCGCCAAAGTCGTGCGCGCCCTCCTCCAGTTCGTCGAGCACGAGGCGGCCGACCTTGGTGCTGAGCAGGAAATCCTCGCGGGGATAGGCCTGGAGCGCCTCGCCGAGGCGCAGCTCGGAAAGGCCGGCGCCGTACATCGGCGCGGTATCGAAATAGCGGATGCCGGCGTCCCATGCGTCGGCAACGGTCGCCCGCGCCTCGTCATCGGGAATCGCGCGGAACATGTTGCCGAGCGGTGCGCCGCCAAAACCCATGCGGCCGGGAATGTTGATCGTCATTGTGGGAGAACCTTGCAATTATGGGGGAGCGGCGGCCGGACCTTCGGGGGGCAACGGCCCGGCCGCCATCCGGTCAGCGGATCGCGACCGGATTGATGTTGACCTGGGTCGAGCCGACATAGAGCGGCTGGCCAAGGACGAAGAGGAACTCGAACGCCTTGTCCCGAACGAGCGCACGGCTATCGATCAGCTCGAGATTGTAGATGCCGCGCTTGGCCAGCATGAACTGGTTGACCGGGAACTCCCGCCCGTCCTTCGCGGGATAGATCTCCGAGGCCCAGGTGTCGCCGCCAAAGGCGATGATGCCCTTGTCCGCGAGCCACTGGGCCGCTTCCATGCCGATGCCGGGCTCGACGCCAAGGAACTTCTCATTGTCCTTGCCGATCAGCTCGAGCCAACCGGTGTTGAAGAGCACGACATCGCCCTTCTGGATGGCGATGCCCTCCATCTTGAGGACCTTCTCGATGTCGGCGACGCTGAACTCGGTCTTCTCGGGAACCACCGGACCGCCATAGAGCGCGGTCATGTCGAGAACCACGCCGCGGGCGACCATCGGCGGCACCTTCTCGATGCCGAGCTTTTTCACGCCTTCGACGCTGACGAAGTCCTGCGCGCGGTTGCCGTTATAATAGACATTGTCGATGCCGATATGGCCGATACCGTTGAGCTGGGTGCCCACGCCCGTCCAGCCGACCACGAGTTCGTCGTTGAAGGTGAACTTGTTGACGCCGAGGCTCGAGCCGCCTGCCTCGTTCGGCTGCACGTTGGTCAGATGGAAGCTGCGGTGACGGAAGGCCGGGAGATTCTTGTCGATCGGCACACCCAGCGGATAGGTCTTGCCGGTCTTGACCAGCCTGGTCGCCTTGAGCACGGAGTCAGGCGTGATGAGATTGGCCGCCCCGATCTCGTCCTTGGGGCCGTAGGGCGACGGCGGCACCTCCTGAGGCGGCACTTCCTGTGCCCGGGCGGGGATCGACGCGGTAGCGAGTCCGATCGCCAGCAGGGTTCCAAAGTCGCGAAAACGCATGGGATATCTCCACAAAGAGAAAGAATGTCGTTCAGTAGGGTGGAGATAGAGCGGGGGACGGTGCGCGATAATTCGCTCGCTGCTCCCAGCTTTTGCGAACCGATTTCACAGCCCGGGCCTCCCGGGCCGAAACCGCTCGGTGCCGGAAAACTCAGCCCTGCCCGGACAGATCGCCGCTTGCGATCCTGCGCTCGACGGCATCGATCTCACCGAGGATGCGCACGACCCGGCGATAGAAATATTCGCTCTCGACCGTGAGCTCGTTGCGCCGCGTCGTCCTGACGAAAAGGGGCACCCCCAGGCGCGCTTCAAGACGGGCAATGGAGCGGCTGATGGCGGAGGGCGACAGGCCCAGCGCCTTGGCCGCCTCCGAGAAGCCGCCTTGCTCGACCACCGTGGTGAAGACCTTCAGCTCTGCGTATCGATTGACGCCGCGACCCGGCATGGCGCGTCCTTCCCTGAAGATCAGCGCAGGCCGGTAGCGCCAGCCACGGCCGACGCGACGAGATACAGATTGGCGAGGCAGATGATCGCGAACACCGCCCAAGCAGCGAGGCGCGTGGGCGCAGTGATCGCGTGGCGCCCCATATAGCGCTCCGACGCCGCGAAGCGGATCAGGGGAAAGACCGCGAAGGGTAGTTGAAACGACAATATCACCTGCGACAGGACGAGCAGGGTGCTGGCCGAGCCATCGCCGAGCAGGAGGACCCCTGTCAGGGCGAGCAGGATCGCCAGCACGCGTGTGAACAGCCATTGCTGCCAGGCAGGCGGGTTGTGGCGGAAGAAGCCATCGAAGATCGCCTGCCCCGCCATCGCGCCCGTGAGGGTCGAACTATGACCCGCGGCGAGAAGCGCGACCGCGAACAGACCGCCCGCTATCCCTGAGCCGGCGAGCGGTGTGAGGAGCCGGTGGGCTTCCTCGATGCCCGCACCGACCTCTCCGCGGGCGTGGAAGATCGAGGCGGCAACAGCCAGGATCGCCAAATTGAGGAAGGTTGCCAACCCGAGCGACACGATCGTGTCGAGCGTGCCGCTCCGGATTCGCTGGCGCCGCGACGCCGGCGTGCCGGCAACGAGCGTCGAATGCAGGTACAGGTTATGCGGCATGACCGTCGCACCCAGGATGCCGATGGCGAGATAGGCAGCGAAGGGATCGGCAAGCAGATCGCGCGACGGAAGGAGGCCCCTCGCGACCGATGCCGGATCGGGTCGCGCAAGGACCAGTTCGAGCACCAGGCAGATCGTGATTACGGCCACAAGCATGATCACGATCGCCGAGATGCCGGTCATGCCCCTCCCCTTCAGATTGAGGATGAGGAAGGCCGCAAGGGCGGTCAGCGCGACGCCGATCGCCAGGGGGAACCCGAAAAGGAGCTTGAAGCCGAGCGCTGCACCCAGAACCTCGGCGACATTGGTCGCCACGATGGCTGCGATGGCGAGAACACCGAAGGTGGCGCCGAGGCGGGGGCCAAAATGGTCGCGGGAAAGCTGTGCGAGGTCCCGGCCAGAAGCGACACCCAGTCGCATGGCCAGCGACTGCAGGAGCATCGCCGCGCCGCCGGCGAGAAGGACGACGAACAGCAATCCATAGCCCAGACGCGCTCCTGCCTCGATATCCGTCGCCCAGTTACCCGGGTCCATATATCCGACCGCGACAAGGAGGCCCGGCCCCATGAGCAGGGACCAGGGCCGGCGGAGCCGATTCCCGGCGGGAACATCGCCGCCCGTATCGGCGGTCCGAACCGGGGGCCGGCACTGGCCCCCGAGCGCGGTCGTGGTCATGGGACGCGCTTTCGAGTTAGCGGGACAGGCAGGCGAACAGGCTGGGCCGAGCCTTGCGGGCCGCAATGGATCCGGCGAGGAAGGCGACCAGCGCGCCAAGCGCCAGTCCACGCGCCGCCAGCCCGCCTGTCATGCTACCGAGCCCGAGCAAAGCGACTGCCGTTCCCTGGAGGAGGAACGGCAACCCCCAGTGCTCGGTGCGAAGGTCATAAGACGGACGATGGCCGGTCATGACGCTTCGCGCACCGACATCGGAGCGTCGACCCGCAGGCGCAGAACGTGGTAGGGCGGCTTGCTGTCATCGACGCCGCCATTGAGCACCGGCAGGCGGTGCAGCTGGTTGGCGGTAATGTAGAGCCAGCGGCCCTCCGCATCGAGCTCGACCCCGTCCGGCCAGCCGAGCCTGTCGCGATCCTGGGCGAGGACCGTATAGCCCTCGGGCGAGGCCTTGCCGATCGCGTAATTCTCGATATCGGTGACATAGACATTGCCGGCGGCATCGACATCGAAGCCATCGCAATGCGGCTTGGCGCACCAGTATTTCAGTGCAGGCGCGAGGACGGCGTCGTCGCATTCGTGTGCCAGCAGCGCGGCGTCGATGCGATGCACCGCACGCCCGGACAGCGCTCCGGTATAGACCCAGCGCCCGAGCGGATCGATCGCGATGGGATTGAACCCATAGCCATAGACCGCGCTCTCGCCATCGCCGAGCGGCCGGGCGAGCGGCCTGCCGTCGATGATCACCGGCTCGCCGCTCGGGCGCAGCGCCTCGTGATTTTCGAGCACGCGCCGCGCCAGCCCCGTCTTGAGGTCGACCACGATGATCGCCGGATAGTCGCTGAACCCTTCCTCGTTGAGGGTCATGTCGGCGATATAGATGCGCTGCCGGCGTGCATCGATCACGAAGTCCTGGGCGAAGGAGCTCGGACGCAGGACATTCTGCGGCAGGACGATGACACGGTGCAGTGCCTTTGCCCGGTCATCCCAGGCGACGAGCTTGGGCTGGTGCCCGCCATCGCCCAAATCGAGGATCCAGACGATATCGTCTGCGTCGGCGCGGATGCCGATGACTCCCGCCAGCCCCTGGCCGTCAGCCTGCGGCTTTCCCGCCCAGGCCGGATTGGGATAGGTGACATGGACGCCGTCGGGCCCGATCGCCCGGACGGCATAGTCGGGCTGGATGATCGCCGACATCGACACCAGCACCCGGCCATCGCGCAATACCGTCGGATTGCCGGGGCGTTCGGTCCCGAACAGCGCGAGCGTTTCGAGTTCGCCGGTCATTGGCGGGCCTGCACGAAGCTCGCGGGTGTGCCATCCTCGGGATTGACGAAGATGATGTCGCTCGGGTCGCGGCGCGGCGTGTCGACCGAAACCATGAACAGGGGATGCTCGAGGATCTCGGGCATGCCGTGGACGGTGAACTTCTTGAAGAAGAGCATCTCGCCCGGCCCGACCTCGAACGGCTCGCGGTCGCCCATGAAGAAGGTCGCGCGGCCGGACAGCACGATCAGATATTCGTCGCAGGTGGCGTGATAATGGGCGGGCGTCGGCTTGTAGACGCGAAAGACGCGCGCGCTCGCCTCGTCCTCGTCGGTCAGGCGCTGGTCGACGAGCAGCGTGTCGGCAGTCTCGGGGAAGGTCTTGACGATGGCGTCGAGGTCGAAGGCTGCGTGCGGCGCCGCCTCCACGAGCTTCTTGCGCCCGGGTTGCTCGCTCATCGGGGTATCTCCTGTCGGTCTGGAGGCCGGACGAACCGGCGTTGGACAGGAGATTTACGGGGGCGGCGAACGCCTGGGTATTGGCTGTCCGTTATCAGGATTTGAGAAGCGAAGGAACAGATAGCCGTTCAACCTAGCGGCGGCCCGCTATCCAGCGCCGCACCAGCTGGAACTCCGCGGCCGAGACAAGGGTGGCCACGATCGCGCCCAGCGCGACCTCGCAGAAGCGTGCAAGGCCCGTACCCCAGATGCCGGTATCGGGGGCCTGGCTCAGCAGGGTGATCGAGGCGGTCCACAGTCCCACCCGCCATTCCGGCCGAAACGAGACGATCGCGGCCGTCGCGCCCGTGACGAGCGCAAGGTTTACCACCGGGGAGAGCGCGAAGGGCCTGAGGACGATGCTGCCGAGGATCGCGAGCAGCGTGCCGACCACGGTTCCGAGTATTCGGCTGCGGCATTCCGCGAAGGTGTCGCCCCAGCTGTCGCGTGCGGTGATCAGGGCCGAGACCGGCGCCCAGAGCGGCTGCTGCAAGCCGAGGAGAAGCGCGAGGCTGTAGGCGATCGACGCCGACAGGGCGCTGCGGACGGCGCAGAGCGGCGCCGATGTCGCGCCCAGCCTGCGCAGGCGGTCAAGGTCCAGCGGGCGGCGCACGGATGGGATATCGGGCATTTTCACGGTGGCAGCGCTCTTGGCTAAGGGGCGACAGGATCGGATCGCCCCAGATAGGCAGGCCCGCGCGAATCCGTTTGCGAATTGGCTTCCAAAGACCTGGGCGCAGGCAATGCCTATCGGGCCGAGCCTGGATGGCCGCATATCCGCCGGCAAGAACCGTTGCCCAAAGCTCGAAAGGAGTTCCGACGATGCAAATAAGAGCGGCCGTCCTGCGGGAGATGAACCTTCCCCGGCCCTATGCGCAGAGCAAACCGATCACGATCGAGACGCTCGACCTGGCGCCGCCTGGCCCGGGTGAGGTGCTGGTCCGGATCGGCGCTGCGGGCCTGTGCCATTCGGATCTTTCGGTCATCAATGGCAACCGGCCCCGGCCGATGCCGATGGCGCTGGGGCACGAAGCGGCCGGCGTCGTCGAGCAGCTTGGCGCTGGCGTGTCCGATCTCGAGGTCGGCGACCATGTCGTCATGGTCTTCATGCCCAGCTGCGGGCACTGCATTCCCTGTGCCGAAGGCCGCCCTGCCCTTTGCGAGCCGGGCGCTGCCGCCAATGGTGCCGGCACGCTGATGGGTGGCGCCATCCGTCTCCACGACCATGGCCATGACGTCCATCACCATCTCGGCGTGTCGGCCTTTGCCGACCACGCGGTCGTCTCGCGCAATTCGCTGGTGAAGATCGACAAGGAGCTGCCGTTCGTCGAAGCGGCCCTGTTCGGCTGCGCGGTGCTGACCGGCGTCGGCGCGGTCGTCAACACCGCGCGTCTCCATACCGGCGCGACCGCGGTGATCATCGGTCTGGGCGGCGTGGGCCTCGCCGCGGTGATGGGTGCACATGCGGCCGGCGCGAGCCGCATCATCGCGGTCGATCTCAGCCCCGAGAAGCTGGCGCTGGCCGGCGAAGTCGGTGCGACCCATGTCGTCAACGCACGCGATCCTGATGCCGTCGAGCAGGTACGCGCGCTTACCAATGGCGGGGCGGACTATGCGTTCGAATTCGCCGGTGCCGTCCGGGCGCTCGACAATGCCGTCAAGATGACCCGCCGCGGCGGCACCACGGTGACCGCCGGCCTGCCGCCGCCCGACGCGACGCTTCCCGTCAATGTCGTCCAGCTGGTCGGCGAGGAGCGCTCGCTCAAGGGCAGCTATATCGGCACCTGCGTACCGGTGCGCGACATCCCGCGCTTCATCGAGCTCTACCGCGACGGCCGCCTGCCCGTGAACAAGCTGCTCAGCGCCCGGCTCAAGCTCGAGGACATCAACGAAGCCTTTGACCGGCTGGAGGACGGCAGCGCCGTTCGCCAGGTCGTCGAATTCTAAAGCAAGGACAAGATCATGGCCGATCAGGCTTTCATTTCGACACTCAAGGACCCCGCGCTGTTCCGCGAGGCCAATTATATCGACGGCGAATGGATCGAGGTCGGTGACGGACGCAGCATCGCCGTCACCAATCCGTCGACCGGCGCGGTCCTGGGGCATGTTCCCTCGCTCGGCGCCGAGGAGACGAAGCGCGCGATTGCGGCAGCGAAGAAAGCGCAGCCGGCATGGCGCGCGCTGACGGCGAAGGCGCGCGCGGTCAAGCTGCGCCGGCTGTTCGAGCTGATGATCGAGAACCAGGAGGATCTCGCCCGGATCATGACCGCCGAGCAAGGCAAGCCGATCGCCGAGAGCCGGAGCGAGATCGCCTATGCCGCGAGCTTCATCGAATGGTTCGCCGAAGAGGGCAAACGCGTCTATGGCGACACCATCCCGGAGCATCTGCCGGGCCGCCGCATCATCGTGCAGAAGGAACCGATCGGGGTTTTCGCCGCGATCACGCCGTGGAATTTCCCGGCGGCGATGATCACCCGCAAGGCCGGTCCCGGCTGGGCCGCGGGCTGTACCGGCATCCTGCGCCCGGCGAGCCAGACCCCCTTCTCTGCCATCGCGATCGGCGTCCTGGCGGAACGCGCCGGCCTTCCCGCCGGCGTGTGCAACGTCATCACCGGCCCGGGCAGCGCGATCGGCGGCGAGCTCACCTCGAGCCCGGACGTGCGCAAGCTGAGCTTCACCGGTTCGACCGAAGTCGGTGCGACCCTGCTCGCCCAGTGCGCACCGACGATTAAGAAGACGAGCATGGAGCTGGGTGGCAACGCGCCGTTCATCGTGTTCGACGACGCCGATCTCGACGCGGCCGTCCAAGGGGCGCTAGCGTCCAAATATCGCAATGCCGGCCAGACCTGCGTCTGCGCGAACCGGCTCCTCGTGCAGGACAGCGTCTATGACGCGTTCGCCGCCAAGCTGAAAGCGGCGGTCGAGAAGATGAAGGTCGGTGACGGCTTCGAGGATGGGGTCGTCATCGGTCCGCTGATCGACGAGGCGGCGGTCGAGAAGGCGGAAGACCATGTCGCCGACGCCGTCGCCCACGGCGCGAGCGTGATGATCGGCGGCGCGCGCCTGGCGCGCGGCGGGACCTTCTTCGCACCCACGATCCTCGCCGACGTGCCTCGTGACGCGAAGATTTTCCGCGAGGAGACGTTCGCGCCGGTCGCCCCTTTGTTCCGGTTCAAAACGGAAGCGGAAGCGATCGAGATGGCCAACGATACCGAGTTCGGTCTCGCCTCCTATTTCTACGCCCGGGATATCGGGCGCATCCTGCGGGTCGCCGAGGGCCTCGAATACGGTATCGTCGGCATCAACGAAGGGCTGATCTCGACCGAGGTCGCGCCGTTCGGCGGCATGAAGGCCTCGGGTCTCGGCCGTGAAGGGTCCAAATACGGGATCGAGGACTATCTCGAGATCAAGTATCTTTGCCTCGGCGGCATCGACGGCTGATCCCTTCTCGTTGGTATGGCGGCTCCGCGGGATGCCGCCATGCCAGTTCGCGTACTTCGATTGGCGTGGCCACGGCGGCGAGTGAATTTCGTGCTCCCCGCGCCCCCGTGCCACGACAGCTTATGGGCCGCTAGCCGCCAGTCCGCTTTTGGACTGCCACCACGCGATAGCTGCCGTTAGCGCGAGATATCCTCGAACGGCGGGAAACGACCAACTCATGCCATTCGTGGCTCTCAAACGGACGGCCGCTTTAAGCAGCGCTACCCCGTATCAGCTTAGTTTGATTAGACCAGCTTATCGCGACATGCACATTTAGCTGTCTAATCGCTAAGACGCCACCGCGCTAATCTCCGCCTGGAAGCAGGAGGACGGCCATGGCGCTATTCAGGTCTTTACTAGCCACTTTCGCGGTGACCGCGGCGCTGATGGGTTCGCCTGCCCATGACGCCGAGAGCAAGGCAGACCCCCTCATCATTGCCGAGCAAGGGAGTTTTGCGGCCGGCGGGA
Organism: Sphingomonas sp. OTU376; assembly: GCF_038440415.1. Classification (NCBI taxonomy): domain Bacteria; kingdom Pseudomonadati; phylum Pseudomonadota; class Alphaproteobacteria; order Sphingomonadales; family Sphingomonadaceae; genus Sphingomonas; species Sphingomonas sp. OTU376. Next base: position 50,137 of record NZ_JASATQ010000006.1, read on the forward strand.
CCGTTCAGAAGGCGCCCGGCACCTACGTAAACAACGCGCCGACCGCCCGGGGCCAGAGTTTCCACGGCGACCATCTCTACGCCTTCTATCAGGTCCCGGAGAAGCCGCGACGCTTGCCGATCATAATGCTTCACGGCGCCTACCAGTCGGGGCGCAGCTGGGAAACGACACCGGATGGGCGTGAGGGCTTCCAGACCCTGTTCCTGCGCCGACACTTCACGACCTATATTGTCGACCAACCCCGACGCGGCCGCGCGGGCAACAGCACCATTGCCGCGACCATCGAGCCCGTGCCCAACGATCAGCTGTTCTTCGACCAATTCCGCTTGGGCACCTGGCCGAATTTCTTCGATGGCGTCCAGTTCGATCGCGATCCCCAGGCGCTGGATCAGTTCTTCCGTGCGGTAACGCCGAACACCGGCCCCTATGATGCCAACGTCATTTCCTCCGCGATGAGTGCGCTGCTGGAAAGGACGGGCCCCGCGATCCTGTTCACGCATTCGCAGGGCGGCGAACCCGGATGGCTGACGGCGATCCACAGTCCCAACGTAAAGGCTGTTGTCGCCTTCGAGCCTGGCAGCGGCTTCGTGTTCCCGGAGGGCGAAGCGCCGGCAGACATGCCGAGCGCCGCAGGGACGCTGAAGGCTGTCGAAATCCCGGCGAGCGAGTTCGCCAGGCTTACCCGGATCCCGATCATCATCTACTATGGCGACAACATTCCGACAGAGCCTACTGCCGAGCGTGGCAAGGACAATTGGCGCGTGCGCCTCGCCATGGCCAAGCTTTGGGTCGCTGCCGTCAACCGGCATGGGGGCGATGCCCGACTGGTCCATCTCCCCGAGATCGGCATCCGCGGAAACACGCACTTCCTGATGTCCGACCTGAACAACCAGGCGGTCGCCGACCAGGTCTCGCGCTTTCTCGCCGAGAAGAACCTCGACTGAGCAGGAATACCGGAAATGTCCGAACCTCTTTCCCATCGCAGCAGGCGCGAGTTCCTCGAAACCTCCGCGCTGGTCCTCGCAACCGCATTGATAGGAGCACCCTCCATGAGCCAGGCGGCCACAGAGCCAACGGCAACACCGCTGGACTATCACGATAACCCCTTCACGCTGGTCTATGACGGTGCGCTCACGAAAAACGAGCCGGGCAAGGTCAATATCCATCCGTCCAGCTACAAGCTGCACGGGATCGACATCGTTGCGAACGTCTACACCCCGGCGGGATACGACCCGGCCCGGTCGTATGCGGCAATCGTGGTCGCGCATCCCAACGGCGGAGTGAAGGAGCAGACCGCCGGTCTCTATGCGCAGCATCTCGCAGAGCGCGGCTTCATCGCGATCACCATGGACGCTACGTATCAGGGCGGCAGCGGCGGCGCACCGCGCAGCGTCGACAAGCCGGCCTACCGCACCGAGGACATCCACGGCGCGGCAGACTTCATCTCCGGATTTCCGGGCGTCGATACCGCTCGCCTCGGGCTCTACGGCATCTGCGGCGGCGGCGGGTACTCGCTGGCCGCAGCCAAGACGGACAAGCGCTTCAAGGCGGTCGCGACGCTGAGCATGTTCAACTCGGGTCGCGTGCGCCGCAATGGCTTCCAGGATACGCAGATTGCGACGATCCAGGAGCGCCTCAAACAGGCATCCGCTGCGCGCGCCCAGGAAGCGAAAGGCGGTCTGGTGCTCTACTCGGGCGATGCTGACCTTACCGATGCCCAGATCGCGGCGCTGCCGTTCGATCTTTATCGTCAGGGTTACCATTATTACTGGCGCACCAACGCGCACCCGGGCTCGACCTTCAAATACACCACCAGCAGCCTGATGGACCTTATGCGCTGGGACGCGACGGACGAGATCGCGCTGATCGACGTACCGCTTCTGATGATCGCGGGCAGCGCGGCTGACACGCTCTACATGACCGAGGATGCCTTCCCCAAGGCAACAGGCACCAGGGACAAGGAATTCTTCAAGATCCCCGGGGCGCGGCACATCGAGACCTATTGGGTGCCCGAATATGTCGAGGCCGCCCTCGGCAAGCTGGTACCATTCTTCACGCGCACACTAGGTAGCTGAAGAGCGAGGCAAGCCGGGCACCCGGCGTTCCGGCCCTCGGCGTCGTCGCATTCTCACGAAGCATGGGATTTTCGCTATGAAGATGATCACACGCAGCCTGATCCTCATATCAGGCACTATGTTCGGCTCGGCGATGCCGGCTCTGGCACAGACTCAAACATCTAGTCCTGCTCCCGCCAGCCAGCCGTCGCGAGCACAGCAGCTGATGGGCGACATAGACCCCAAGCTGGCCCAACTGACCGACGAAGTCTTGTTCGGTGACGTGTGGGAAAGGCCGGGTCTGGCCAAGCGTGACCGCAGTCTCATCACCGTCGCCGCGCTGATCGCGCTCAATCGCCCCGAGCAGTTGCGATCGCACATGCAACTCGCGCGTACCAACGGGGTGACCGAGACCGAGATCGTGGAGGCCATAACCCAGCTTGCCTTCTATTCGGGCTGGCCCAATGCGATCAGCGCCGTGGGCGTCGCCCGCGAGGTCTTCCATCCCAAGGGCGAGGCCGAGTGATGCGCGGTGTCAATAAAGCGGCCCTGGCTATCGGAGCGGCCTGCCTGAGCATTCCTGCCACTGCGGGTGCGGACAACGCCAAGGAGCCCGGCGTTTCGGTAATTCGGGAAGGCTCCACTGAGAAATCGGTCGGCGCATCTGCCAATTTCACCGGAGCCGCAGAGGTGGAGGGCCGATTCCAACGGGAAACACCGGCGCGTATCGGCGGCGCGACCGTCACATTCGCGCCCGGCGCGCGTACCGCATGGCACACGCATCCGCTCGGCCAGACCCTCGTTGTTACGCGCGGTCACGGATATGTGCAGCAATGGGGCCAGCCCGCCGAGCGGTTCGGGCCGGGAGACGTCGTCTGGATCGGCCCTGGCATCAAGCACTGGCACGGCGCCGCGCCGGACGAAGCGATGACCCATGTCGCGTTGGCGGAGAGCCGCGGCGGCCAGTCCGTCGCTTGGGATGCGCTTGTCAGCGATGCCCAGTACGCAGAAGCGGTCCGCAATCAGCCACGATAGCGCAGGGTCTCGACAAACAGGGCGAACGCCGGCGATGTGTGGCGGCGACTGGGGTAATAGAGGTGGTAACCGGGAAAAGGTCCGCACCAGTCTTCCATCACGCGGATCAGCTGGCCGCGTTCGATGAACGGCAGCACCTGATCCTCCGGGAGATAGGCAAGGCCAAGGCCATCCAGGGCCGAATTGAGCCGCAGGCTGATATTGTTGAACACCAGCTGCCCCTCGATCCGGACATTGACCTCATGGCCGTCCTTATCGAGATCCCATGGGAAGATCCCGCCGTATGTCGGGAGCCGGATACCGATGCAGTTGTGCCCGGTCAGGTCCTGCGGCGAACGCGGCACGGGATAGCGAGCGAAATAGTCGGGCGACCCGACGACGGCCATGCGCAGGTCGGGGCCGATGCGCACCGCGATCATATCCTTGGCCACCTGGTCACCCAGGCGCACGCCGGCATCGAACCCTTGGGCGACGATATCGGTCAGGCCATAGTCGACGACGATTTCGACGCTGATGTCGGGATTGTCGGGCAGCAGCTTGCGGAGTGCCGGCTGCAGCACCGACACTGCGGGGTGCTCTCCGGCGTTGATGCGGATCGTACCCGAGGGCTTGTCCCGCAGCTGGCTGAGCGAGGCGAGCTCTTGCACGATCTCTTCAAAGCGTGGCGCTACGGTGTCGAACAGACGGTGTCCCGCCTCGGTCGGTGAAACGCTGCGGGTCGTGCGGGTGAGCAACCGCAGGCCCAGTCGCTCCTCAAGCCCCCGGATCGTCTGGCTCAGTGCCGATTGCGAAACACCCAGCTGCGCTGCGGCACGCGTGAAGCTGCGTTCGCGCGCCACCATCACGAACGCGGCGAGTTCGTTATAGTTTTCGCCTGCCATTGATTAGACCACCTTATGGCGACATGCCGATTATGGCGCCTAATCGCATTCCGGCGCCCGGGCTATATCCAATCCAACAATTTCCACGCGCCGCCTGTGCCCGATCGCCCGGCAGCCTGACGAGAGCTTCGGATAGACCTCGCGATGAGCCAACACTTTCACGTCCACAGCGAACCGCACAAGGGCGCCATATTGGCGATCATCCTGGTGAGCTACGTGATGATCGTCCTCGACATCTCGGTCGTGCTTACCGGCCTTCCCAGGATCCACGAACAACTCGGGTTCAGCGAGGCCAATCTCGCATGGGTCCAGAGCGCCTATACGCTGACGTTCGGGGGCTTCATGCTGCTGGGCGCGCGCGCCGGAGACATTCTCGGGCGACGGCGAATGTTCGTCACGGGCCTTGCCATCTTCACGCTGGCCTCGCTGGCGATCGGCGCATCGCCCTCCGCCACATGGATGCTGACATGGCGTGCGATCCAGGGCTTCGGCGCCGCCGTGCTGGCGCCTTCGACACTCGCACTATTGCAGACCAATTTCGCCGAGGGCCATGAACGCACCCGCGCGGTCTCCTACTATGCGGCAGCGGCAGGTGCCTCGGCCACGGTCGGGCTGGTTCTTGGCGGTGTTCTCGCCGAATGGGTGTCCTGGCGCGCAGGGTTCTACGTCAACCTGCCGGTCGGCATCGGGCTGATCCTCGCGGCCTATCGCTATATCGAGGAAACGCCGAGGCATACGGGTCGCTTCGACCTGCTCGGAGCGTTGACTTCGACGCTGGGCATCGGTGGCCTTGTCTTCGGCTTCATCCGGTCCGCGCAGAGCGGTTGGAGTGCCCCGGTCACGACCGCGTCCATTGCCGGAGCGATCGTGCTGATCGCCCTGTTCGTGATGATTGAGCGCCGTGCTGCCCAACCGATCCTGCCGCTTGACCTGTTCTCGAGCCGAGTGCGCTCGGGCGCCTATGCTGCGCGGGTGCTCTATCTTGGCGCGATGGTCGGGTTCTTCTTCTTCACGACCCTCTATCTGCAGAATGTGAAGGGCTATGGCCCGGCGCAGAGCGGCCTTGCCTTTATCCCGGCGACCATCCTCCATGTGCCGTTCGCCATCGCCGTGCCCCGGCTGGTCAAGACCTTCAGCGCCAACCGCCTGATGGTGGTCGGTATCGTCATCGGCATAGTGGGCATGGCGTGGCTCAGCTTTGCAAACGCCGGCTCGCCCTACCTCACCGCGGTCGCGCTGCCGATGCTGCTGATCGGCGTGAGCCAGGGGCTGACCCTGAGCCCGCTGACCTCCGCCGGCGTCGCCGGAGTAGCGCATGCGAATGCCGGCGCTGCGTCGGGAGCCGTCAACGTCGCGCATCAGATCGGCAGTTCGGTTGGCCTGAGCGTCCTTGTCGCGGTCGCCGGGATTGCGAGCGCGGGACTTCACGGTCAGCCCTTTGCCGTCGCGCGTATCCGCGCTGCTTTCGAAACCGGCACCCTGATGCTGGCGCTCGCCTTGCTGGTGGTGCTGACCATGATCGTGGTCGCCGACAATGCTCTGAAACCTGAACCCAATGGCGCTATTCGCGCTGCTTGAACGAGAGGCATCTCCCATGACCGAGACCGTTCCCCACGTCACGCTGAACAACGGCGTGGAAATGCCGAGCCTCGGCTTTGGCGTCTTCCAGGTTCCCGACCCGGCAGAATGCGAACGCAGTGTTCGTGACGCCATCGATGTTGGCTACCGCCTCCTCGATACGGCCACCTCCTATGGCAACGAAGAAGCCGTCGGGCATGCCATTCGCAACCACGGCATCGACCGCAGCGAACTGTTCGTCACGACCAAGCTGTGGATCGAAGACGCCAGCTATGAAGGCGCGAAGGCTGCCTTCGAGCGCTCACTGAACAAGCTGCAGCTCGACTATCTCGACCTCTGGCTGATCCATCAGCCCTATGGTGACGTGTACGGCGCCTGGCGGGCCATGCAGGAACTCCATCGCGCAGGTCGTATCCGGGCCATCGGCGTGAGCAATTTCTATCCCGACCGGCTGCTCGATTTCGTGCTGCACAATGACATTGCGCCTGCCATTAACCAGATCGAGATCCACCCCTTCCACCAGCAGGACGACGCCCAGGCCCTGCTCGAGGAATACAAGGTTCAGGCGGAGGCCTGGGGACCTTTTGCCGAAGGGAAGAACGGGCTGTTCAGCAATGCATTGCTCGCGTCCATCGGACGGAAGCACGGCAAGAGCATCGCTCAGGTCGTCCTGCGCTGGCTGAACCAGCGCGGCATCGTCGCGATCCCCAAGTCGGTCCGCAAGGAGCGCATGGCGGAGAATTTCGCGATCTTCGACTTTGCCCTCGATGACGACGACGTCGCCGCGATCGCCACGCTCGACCAGAAGGCCAGCAGCTTCTTCGACCATCGCGATCCGGCGATGGTGAAATGGCTCGGCACCCGCAAGCTTTGATCGGAGGCGCACCTATGTCAGACGAAATCGCATCAGCACAGGTCAGCCGACGAGACCTGCTGGGCGCGGCCGGTACAGGCGTCGCCCTCGCCGCGCTCGGAGCGCCTGCACGTGGAGCGACCAGCGCCACCGCCACGTCGCCGGCGAAGGCGATCCAGGTCGGCGCGCGCCGCAAGCTGGGCTCGCTCGAGGTTTCCGCCGTCGGCCTCGGTGTCCAGAACATGCACCGGACCTACCAGACGACCATCCCCAACCGGGCCGAGATGCACCGCATCATCAGCGGTGCCCATGATCACGGCGTCACGCTGTTCGACACGGCCGAAGCCTATGGGCCGCACGAAGACGAACGCATTCTGGGCGAAGCGACGCAGTCGTTCCGAAACAGCATCGTCATCGCGTCGAAGTTCGGATGGAATATCGATCTCGAAACCGGCGAACGCCGTCCCGGCCTGAACAGCCGGCCCGAGCATATCAAGCTGGCCGTCGAAGGTTCGCTCAAGCGGCTGCGGACGGACCGGATCGACCTGCTGTACCAGCATCGTGTCGACCCCGCGGTGCCGATCGAAGACGTCGCCGGGGCGGTCAAGGACCTGATGGCCGAGGGCAAGGTGCTGCATTGGGGCCTGAGCGAGATGGGGCTGAATACCCTGCGCCGCGCGCATGCCGCGCTGCCGCTAACTGCGGTTCAGAGCGAATATTCGATGCTCTGGCGCGGGCCGGAAGCGGAAGTTCTGCCGCTTTGCGAGGAACTCGGCATCGGCTTCGTCCCCTGGAGCCCGCTCGGCGTGGGCTTCCTGGCGGGCGCGATCGACGGCCAGACGGCCTATGCCGATGGCGACATCCGCAAGTATGAAACCCGTTTCGCCAGGGAGAATATCGGCGCGAACCTCGCCCTGGTGACCTTGCTGCGAAGCTGGGCCGAGCGAAAGCAGGCGACGCTGGCGCAGATCGCGCTGGGGTGGCTGTTGATCCAGCGGCCGTGGATCGTCCCCATTCCCGGCACGACCCAAATGGCCCACATGATGGAAAACGCCGGAGCGTCCGCAGTCCGGTTCACGCCCGCGGAGGCAGCGGAACTGACCGCTGCCGTCTCGGCGATCACCGTCAAGGGCGAGCGTCTGCCGCCTGCCGTCCAGGCACTGTCCGGTGTCGAAGCACCGCCAAGGGCATCGTGAGCACCGGTCTCGCGCTTTCGCGGCGCATGATTATAGGCGCCCCTGCGGTGCTGGCCTTCGCCAGCACTGCTGCCTGCGCCCAGGAAGGAGGGAGGGCCTCCATGTCGAATACTCGGACCCTGGTTGCCTATCTCACACGATCCGGGAACACCCGGGTCATAGGCGAGACGCTGCATCGCGCTCTTTCCGCGGACCTGTTCGAGATCCGTCCCGCGCGTCCTTACCCCGCAGACTATGAGGAGCATGTCGCCCAGGCAACGCGCGAACGCGCTTCCGGCTATGCGCCGCCCCTTGCCGAGCGGGTCGCGGACATTGCCGCCTATGATGCAATCTATCTGGGCTTTCCCATCTGGGGCGAAGCGGCGCCACCGCCCATCATCTCCTTTCTGAAAGCGCATGACCTGAAAACGAAGCTATTGCGGCCATTCATTACCCATGGCGGCTATGGCGTCGGCTCTGCGCTCAAAACCCTGGCCGAGCATGCGCCGGCCGCGCGCATCGAACCTCCCTTCGTGATGGAGGCGGATCAGGAACGCCGCACACTCAATCAAATCAAGGCCTGGCTTGGCCAAATAGGACAGTAGAGATGACAGAGATCTACGTAGGCGACGGTGAGAAATGGGAGCTTGGGTCGCGGTCATTTACGCGACTGCTGGCGGACTGAAGAACGAGCGTCGCGTGAATGGCGAGCCCGGCCGAAACCCGTCGTTCATTAGCCGAACTGGGAATGACAGAACCGCCCCAAACTCAGCCATCCTCCCGCTGGATGAACGAATGTAAGCTTTCGAGATCGACTTGACGGGTTTGGAATGACCGAGATTGGGGCGCATGGCCGCCGCGCGTTCAGATCAGGAGAAACGAGGCCCCCGACCAATATCAGTCATTCCGCAGCTGAGCCACCTTCAGCGCGGTGGCATTACCCCTCGCTGCGCTCCGCGCACCCCGCTAGCGGAGAGCCAACTAGGTCCGCGAGGAGACGCCGTCATTTGGTGCGAACCTCTCCATCCAGGGTGATCAATCCTCCTTCTGCATAGGCGGTCGGCACGGTGCCGCTCAGACCATAATAGCGGAAGCTCAGCGCCCGGAAATGGTTGATGTAGAGGATGCCGAAGCCCTGCCGAGGATCGAGCAGCAGCTCGAGATGATAGCGCCCATCGGCACTCGAAGGGATAGCCACGCGCGGCGCGTCCCCGCTCCGCCCGCCAATGACGAAGCTCGCCTGCTGCGATGCGCTATCGATCTCGGCCACCGCGTCGGCCGCGCCATTTCGCGTGAAGCGGAACCCGAACTTGTCGCCGGGGCGAACGCTCAGGTCGACCATGATCCGGCTCCCCTGGACGACGGGGTCCGCCACCGGCGCGCCCGGCGACAGCCGTCTGGTGGTCGTGACGAACTGCTGGGCCAGGGGCGCAGCGATATCGACTGCCAAGGCGCCGCTATCGGTCCGCCGGATGGCATGCGCCACCAGATCCCCGCCCCAGACGAGCTCGGTGTCGTCACGCCGGTCGCGGCGGCTCGCGACCCAGCCGAACAGCAGCCGGTCCGCGCCCGTGCCGGCGGTCTTGCCCGCATAGAAGCCGCGCCCGTCGAGCGCGTCGAACGGCCCATAGGCGAAGGGACCGGACGAGGAGGCAGCCTTGAGATAGCGAGTCTGGCGTGCGGCGTCGCGCTGGTCGGAGAAGAGGAGGAACCAGTCGCTTCCCTCGCGGAAGAAGTCGGGCACTTCGAGGTTGAGCGGCGAGGTCTCGGTGTAGAGCGGTGGTGCCGCGGTCCAGTGATCGAGATCGCTCGAAGTGTAGCGCCCGATCGCCGCCTGCCCGTTCTTCCGGGTCGTGATCAGCAACCACCAGGCCCTGGCCTCATCGTTCCAGAAGACGAAGGGATCGCGGAAATCCCATTGCTCATAATCGGGCGGCCCGGAGAAACGCGGCGCCGCGAGCTTACTCCAGGGGTCCGCCAGCGCGTCCGCGCGCGACACCATGACGGTCTCCTGCGGCGTACCGCCCGGGAGATGGCCGGTATAGAAGATACGGTAGCTGCCTGCCGGGTTCGCGACGATGCTGCCGCTACCGGTCCAGTAATCGGGCTCGCCCGCCTGCCCGACCGGCACCGCATCGGCCGGCGGCGACCAGCTGGTCAGGTCGCTCGAGGACGACATCCGCCAGGGATGGCGGCCTTCGTTCTGGAGATAGAAGACGTAGTAGCGGCCATTCTCGAAATAGGGGTTCGGATCGCCGATCCCCTGTGCCTCCAGGCCGAAGAACAAAGGGGCGGCCGTAGCAGCCGGACTGGGCGTCGGCGTCGGGCTCGCTGCAGGGGACGGCGTTGGTGTCGGCGCGGTGGCAACCGGGCCCGCCACGGCACTGGCGGCACTCCCGCCACAAGCGGCCGTCAGGCTGGAGGCAAGGAGCGCCAGCGGCGCCAGGGCATGAACAGGGGTCTTGCGCATCTAGGGTCTCCGGCATGGTTCAAGCATGGCGAAGCACCCGCCGGCAGAGCCGGCGGGTGCGCGAGACGTCACATCTTGAAGCGGACCCCAAGGGTGAAATAGCGGCCCTCGAGCCTGAGATCGCGGGGGAAATACTGCGTTTCGTTATAGTAGCGATAGTTGTTGAAGGACTGGGCCAGGAGGTTGCTGGCATTGGCGACCACGGTGATCCCCTTCATCGCCTCATAGGAAATCGATGCATCGAGGCGCGAGATCGGCCGGGTCATCTCGCCCGCATAACGCTGGCTGTCCGAGTTCAGATAATAGGCCGTCACAAAGTGCGACCGCCAATTATAGGAGACGCGCGCCGAGAGCCTTCCCTTCTCATAGAAGCCGCTCAGATTGTACGACCACCGGGACACATTGGTGATGGGGACATCCGGCGCCTTGCCGCCCGGCGTCGCCGGCAGCGCGTTGGTGCCGTCGAGATAGGTCACATTGGCCTGGGCGCCGAAGCCCGACAGCCAGCCCGGCAGGAAGTCGAAGAAGCTCTGGGCCGAGGCCTCGACGCCCCGGATCTTCCCCTTGCCGGCATTTTCGGGCCGGCTCAGCTGGATCAGGCCGTAGACAGGATCGATCGCGTCCTGGGTGTAGGTGTTGATGAAGCCCCAGAGATCATGGGAGAATGCGGCTACCGAAACGAAGCCGTTCTTCTTGAAATAATATTCGAGCGACGCGTCGAAATTCTGCGAGGTGAGCGGCTTCAGCTCGGGATTCCCGCTGCTGGCATAGCCATTATATTTGGACGAGCCCGATGCGGTCGCGGTGGTGATGTTGAGCGATGGGTTCAGGTCGCCAAAGCCCGGCCGGGTCCGGGTCTTGGTATAGGCAAGCCGCAGCTGGAGCTGGTCGGTGAAGTGGATCTTCGACTGGAAGGACGGCAGGACGTCGACATAATTCTGGCCGGCCGAGCGCGGGACATAGCTGACCGCGCCAGTCAGGCCGACCACCCGCGACATGCCGTTCGACTTGCCGTCCTCGTTCACGACGCGCACGCCGAACAGGCCATCGATCCGCATGCCGCCCAGGTCGAAATTGTACTTGGCCTGAGCATAGGCCGCATAGGTCTGCTCGCTGGCATGATAATCGGCCGACGGATTGTCCTGGATATAGTCGGTTCCGAACTGGGCGATGTTGTTCCTGAGGCCCTGGTCGGACGGATTGGCCGCGGACAGCTGCTGCAGGGCTGCGAGCGCGGCGAGCCGCATGGCATCGCCCTTGTCGCGGATCGCCGCCCGGCTCGGCTCGAGCCAGTTCTGGAAGCGCTGCGGATCGTTCCGCCAGCCATCGGTCACCACTTCCAGCTGCCCGGTCGGGAGGCTGGCGAGCGGAATGGCGAGCGACGTGGTCGAGGCGTAGCGATCGCCATTGTTGATCCGCGAGGTACGGGTCGTCGCGCGGAAGCCGAACTGCAGCTTGGGAAGCCAGCTGCTGTCGGTCTCGAGCTCGAGGTCAAGCCGTCCCTGATAACCGTCGCCCTGCGCCACGAAATGGCGCTGGTAATAGCCGTTCCAGAGATAGTTGGCGGGGTTGTTGGCGTCGAAATTGCCGAGGTCGAACACACCCGAGCCCTTCACGTCGAAATCGACGTTCACGGTCGGCACGCTCGAGAAATAGCCGTCCACCCGGTACTCCGAGGCTTCATATTTGCTCTTGGTATAGGCGAAGTCGCCGGAGAGCGTGGCGCGGCCGGTGGTCCATTTGAACCCCGTGGCACCCTGATAGGTGTCGAGCCGGTCGTTCTGTGCCGAGCGGTTGAAGGTCGGCGAGAAGCCGCCGGTCTTGGTCAGGCTGGCCGCTTTCCCGTTCTGGCCAGGCACGAGCACGACGTTGCTGAGCGTGCCCGCCGAGCCACCCAGCCCGACCCGGCCGAGATCCACCCCGAAGAAGTCGATCGTCTCGATACCGCGATAGGCACTCCACAAGCCCTCCGCATAGAGTTCGAGATTGGCGGACGGACGCCATTGCAGCGCGCCGTTGACCGACGGGCGGTACCGCGTGCCCTTGCTGTAGTAATTGCCGACCATGTTCGGGAAATAGAACTGCCCGACGCCCGGGGTCGTGACGGCCAGGTCGTCGGCCGGATCGCTTCTCGAATAGCCGGCGGGCGTGATCGGATTGCCATCGTCGAACCGGTCGGCGTTGCGATAGGTACCGCGTACCCAGCTCACATTGATAAGCGCGCCGATCTCGCCGATCCCGGTGTTCCAGCGCTTGGTCAGCAGCAGATTGCCTGCCGGGTCCGCCGCTTTGGACTGGTCGTTATAGGTGCCGCGGATCTCGCCCGCGATCGTCACGTCCTTGACGTCGAAGGGGCGGCGCGAGCGGATGTTGATCAGGCCGGCAAGCCCCGGCTCGATCAGATCGGCCGTTCCCGACTTGTAGACTTCCATCCCGGCCGCGACACTGGCCGCGAAGTCCTGGAAGTGAAGCTGGCGGTCGTCGGCGCTGAACAGCTCGCGGCCATTATAGGTGGTGGTAACATTGGGCAGACCCCGCACGAGGATGTCGCCAGCCTCGTCATTGTAGCGCAGCACCTGGACGCCGGTCACGCGGGCGAGCGCTTCGGCCGCATTGTTGTCGGGCAGCTTGCCGATATCCTCCGAGACGATCGCATCGACGATCGAATCCGAATTGCGCTTGCGCTCCTGTGCCGAACCCAGCGAGGCGCGAAAGCCGGTCACGACGATGTCATTGGCCTGCTCCTGCTCGGCCGAATTCTGGGCCGGCGGCGTATCCTGCGCAAAGGCCGGCGTGGCGGCGGCCAGGGCCGCGAGCGAAGCGGTGGCCAGCAGTCCGATCATTCTTCCAGTCATGCTACTCCCCTGTTTTCCTTTGTTTATTGTCAACTCTGTACCGGGCGCGGACACGCATCTTCCCACCGCCATCGGCCGGATGCCGATGACGTTGCGGGTCCGCCCTTGAGGGTTCAGCGCCGCTCGAGCGGCGCTAGATGCGCTTGTTCCGTGGGGTCATTCACCTTTTCCTTTGGCCTGCAGGGGCCAGGTCGTGAGATTGAGGGTGGCCGTGCCGCCGCGGGCCGACGCGCTCCAGCTGAGCGGTCCGCCGCCGCGGAAGAAGCGGTCGGTGATGGTCTGCTCGCCGTCATTGATGAACAGCTCGAGGATGGATTCGTCGACCAGCACGCGCAGCTTCACCTTCCGGCGCTTGAGATCGACCGGCGCGATGTGCCGGTTGGCGAAGCCATCGTGGAAATGCGGGCCGGACCGGGTCCGATCGATGAAGACCTCGCCCACCGCCGGGTTTACGCCGATCAGCGTCTGCCAGCCCTGGCCATCGGTGAGCGCGAGCGTGAGCTGCCCGGCGGTGCCCGTATCGAGCTCGGCCTCGAACTCGGCCTTGCCGCCCGGGATCGGCAGCGGCGTTGCAGCCTCGGCAAGCGGAAGCACCGCGCGTTCGGGCGCGCCGCGCAACGCGGCCAGCTCGCTTACCGGTGCCTGGAGGATCCGGTAGCCGTCCGCGGTCTTGCTGAGCGCAACGGTGCGGGCCACCGTCATCAGCCCGCGTGACGGCCAGGTCGGGATCGCCTCGGCATAGCGCCAGTCATTGGCCCAGCCGATCCAGATGCGGCGCGGGTCGGAGCCAGGCAGGTCATTGTACGAAACGGCCGCGTAGAAGTCGGCACCATAGTCGGTCCAGCGCGGCTGATCGCCCCAGCCCGCTACGGGCACGAAGCGCTTCCCGTCGAAATCGCCGACGAAATACTGGCCGCCCGACCCGCCGCCGACGGCATTGTCGCCGAGATTGACGGTGAGCACCCAGCGCTTCTCGCCAGGCGCGCCGCCCTGGACGGGCAGCTCGAACAGGTCGGGACATTCCCAGTTCTTGCCGCGCCCGCCGGCGGGACCGAAGCTGCTCGCGTAAGTCCAGTCCTTGAGGTTCGGCGAGGTGAAGATGAGCGCGCGGTTCTCAAGCGCGAGGACCGCGACCATCACCCAGCGTTTCGTCGCCGCATGCCAGAACACCTTGGGATCGCGGAACTCGCTCGACCCCACGCTCAGCACCTCGCCGTGCACGGTCCAGGTCCGGCCGCGGTCGTTGCTATAGGCGAGATATTGCGACTGGAGCTTCGCCTTGGGATTGTGCCCGGTATAGATCGCGATCATCGGCGGCTTGCCGCCGCGCCCGAAGCCGGTCGTGTTGTTCCAGTCGACCACCGCACTCCCGGAGAACGCCATCACCTCCGGCGTTTCGGGAATGGCGATCGGCAGTTCCTCCCAGTGGACGAGGTCACGGCTGACCGCATGCCCCCAGCTCATATGGCCCCAGCGGTCGCCATAGGGGTTGTACTGGAAGAACAGATGATACTCGCCGTCATAATAGACGAGCCCGTTGGGGTCGTTCATCCAGTTGCGTGCCGGCGCGAAATGATAACCGGGCCGGACATCGGCCTGCTGCGCGCCGGCCATGGTCGAAGTCGCCGCCATGGCCGCGGCGAGAAGGATGGCCAGCCGCTTCATGCTCGTGCTCCCGTGATATTCATGTCTTCGAGTGCGATACCGTTGGTCTCGGGCATGAACTTCCAGGTCCAGACCAGCTGGAGCAGCATCATCGCGCCGAAAAAGGCGAACACCCATCCACCGACGCTGGCCGCGAAGACCGGGAAGGCCCAGGTGATGGCAGCGGCCATCACCCAGTGGGTGGTGCTGCCGAGCGCCTGGCCCTTGCCGCGCACCGCACTTGGAAAGACTTCCGAGATCAGCACCCAGATCACCGCGCCCTGCGACATCGCAAAGGCGGCGATGAAGCCGAGCAGGCCGAGCAGGATGAGCGTCCCGTCCGGCGCCGCACTCTCGAGCTGCCAGCCGACTAGGAAAAGCATGACGGCACAGACCACCGAGCCGATGAACATCAGCGGCCTGCGCCCGAACCGGTCGATCAGGAACAAGGCGAGGATGGTGAAGACGAGATTGGTGCCGCCAACCGCGATCGACTGGAGCAGCGCGCTGTCCGCGCCTGCCCCGGCCAGTTCGAAGATACGCGGGGCGTAATAGAGCAGCGCGTTGATGCCCGAGAGCTGGTTGAACATGGCGATCGCGATCGCGCAGGCGACCGGTGCTGCATGCGCCGCCTGGAACAGGCGCGGCTTGCCCGCGGCCTTCTCGCGCGCCTCGGCCATGTCGATCCGGGCAAGCTCGGCGGCGGGATCGGCAAAGCCGAGCCGCTGCATCACCCGCATGGCCGGCCCGGGCTCGCCATGGATCGCCAGCCAGCGCGGGCTCTCCGGCAGCAGCAGCGTGACAAACAGAAAGACGGCCGAGGGGACCGCGACGATCCCGAACATCCAGCGCCAGGCAAGCGCATGCGGCACGAGGCTCGCCAGCACATAGTTGGACAGGAAAGCGAGCAGGATGCCGAGGACGATATTGAGCTGGTTGAGCGCGACCAGCCGTCCGCGGAAGCGCGCCGGCGAGACCTCGGCGATATAGATCGGCGTCACCACCGATGCCGCACCGATCGCCAGCCCGCCGAGGAAGCGGAAGCCGATGAGGATGTTCCACTCGGTCGCAAGCGCGGTCCCGAGCGACGAGACCACATAGGCGATCGCCACGGTCAGCATCACCGCCCTGCGCCCGAACCGGTCGGCGGGAGCGCCTGCCGAAAGCGAGCCCAGCACGGTGCCGATGAGCGCCGAGGCGACGGTGAAGCCGAGCATGGCGTCGGTGAGCGCGAACCGGGCCTGGAGCGCCTGGGTCGTGCCCGAAATGACGGCGGTGTCGAAGCCGAACAGCAGGCCGCCAAGCGCCGCGCCGGCGGCGCTCAGGACGATCGCCAGGGTGACGCGCGCGGCGTCGCTCTCGGGGCCGGCCCCGATCGAAGCCGAAGGGGAAAGGCTATGCATCGGAGAGCTCCGTATGGGCTGGTGCAATGAGGGAATCCGGGGCGCTTTCGGCCCAGTGCATCGGCCATTGCCGCGTGGCCGTGCGGTAGGCGATCGCGAAGGCGCCGGTCAGCCCGGCCGAAGGGCCGGCCGTCGGCGCGGCGATATAGTCGTCCATGTCGAGCGCGCGTATGCTCGAATCATAGCCGGCGAGCTTGGTGATGAGCGCATCGCGAACGCGCGCATGCATCGCGTGCTTATCCATGACGCCGCCGCCCAGAATGATCCTGTCCGGCCGGACGACATAGGTCAGCGTCGCGCACAGCCCGGCGATATAGTCGGCCTCGATGGTCCAGGCGGGGTGATCCGAGGGTAGCGTTTCCGCCGACGCGCCCCAGCGCGCCTTGATGGCGGGCCCGCAAGCTAGCCCCTCGAGGCAGTCGCCATGGAAGGGACAGATACCGGGAAAGTCATGGTCGCCCTCGGCGCGCGGCAGCCGGATATGGCCGGCCTCGGGATGGTTGGCGCCGCCGTGGGGAGCGCCGCCCACCAGCAGGCCGACCCCAATCCCCGTACCGATCGTGACATAGCAGAACGTGTCGAGCCCGCGACCGCTGCCGAACAGCCGCTCGCCCACCGCTGCACAATTGACGTCGGTGTCGAGGGCCATCGGCGCCTCGATCGTGCGGCGGAAATGGCCGAGCAGATCGACGTCCTGCCAACCGGCCTTGGGCGTCGAGGTGATCGATCCATGGTCGGGCGCGACCGGATTGAGCGAGAGCGGGCCGAAGCTGCCGACCGAGAAAGCCGAGAGCGGTCCGTGCCGCGCGATATGCTCAGCAAAGAAGTCGCTCGCAGCACCCAGCGTTTCGGCGGGCGTCGTGGTGGGAATACGGACCTGGGCGAGCACGGTGCCGCTACGATCGGCGATACCGCACAGGAATTTGGTCCCGCCGGCTTCGATGGCGCCCAGCAACAAAGGCGCCTCAACCACGGCATGCTCCCTGCTGCCGGCAGGTCGCGCAGACGCTGTCCACCAGACGCACGAACGGATTCGAGACGGAACGCCTTGTCATACCTCTCCCCTGATGCGGACGTGTCTTCACGCTCCGGAATTTGACTAAATCTACTAGTGTGATTTAATCGCGTCAATCAGGGAAATGGCAGATCTGCACCACCTCTCAGGCCTCGCCTGCGGCAGGCCCCTTCACCAGCGCGGCCAGATCGGGCGTGTAGCTGGCGTGCAGCGGCAGCAGTCCGGCCCCGGTCGCGGCGGCCGAGTCGCCGAGCGTGCCCTGGCGCACCAGGGGCACGAAGAAGTCGGGCGGCACATTGCTGCGAAGCCGCTGCTCGATCCCGCCCACAATGGCGCCGAGCATCGAGGCAGGCAGGGCGCCGTCGATGATCACTGCCTCGAGGTCGAGCAGGCTGTTGGCACCCACCACAGCGAAATGCAGCGCATCGCAGCAGCGCTCCAGCCAGGCGGCCCGCGCAGCCTCGCCTTCCGCCGGCAAGGCGTAGAGCGACGCATGATGGATCAGATAGTCGCTGGCGCCGCCGGCGCAGACCGGCATCGAGGCGAGCGCGCCGGCATTGCCGTGCCGGCCCTGCACGACACGGCCGCCCAGCACCAGGCCGCCGCCCACGAAAGTGCCGAGATTGATGTAGAGGAAATCCTGGAGCTCCAGCCCGGCGCCGCACAGCAGTTGCGCCAGCGTGGCAGCGTTTCCGTCATTCTCGAAAAAGGCCGGCCAGGCGATGCCCTCGCGCAGGCGCCCCTCGACCGCTGGGTCGCGCCACTCGTTCGCCTGGTCCTCGGAGATGCCGGTCTCTTCGCGCCATTCGCCGAGGAACCAGGGCATGGCGATACCGACGCCCAGCAGCGCCTCCGCATCGGCCTCCGCAGGCAGCACCGCCCGGGTGAAGCGATCGATCTCGCCGAGCACAGCATCAACTGCGGGAAAGGCGGCAGGCGTCCGCTCGATCGCCTTGCAGGCGCCGTCGAAATCGAGGAGCGCAAGCGTCAGGCCGCTGCGTCCGACCTCCACGCCGACCGTGTAGCCACGCTTGCCGTTGATCCGGTAGATCGTCGCGGGCTGTCCCATGCCACCAGTGCGTTTGCCTGCCTGGAGCAGAAAGCCTTCGGCCTCGAGTTCGTCGACGATCCGCACCACGGCCTGGGGCGAGAGCGCCGTCATGCGCGCCAGCTCGGCCTTGGAGGCGCCGTTCATCCGGCGGACCGCCGACAGGATCAGCCGCTCATTATAGCGCCGCAAGCCGCTCGCATTGGTGCCTGTGCGCATGCTGTGCATCGATTGCCTGTCCTGATTATGGTCGCACCCGATCCATCCATAAGAGGCCCAGCCGCGTTACGCCACTGCGTTACGCGCGTCTCTGGAGCGGGTGGCGGCGACATCCCGTAGACGCTCCGCGGTCCGCCCGGCGGACCGCATGTTTCCGGACGCCGCGCCGAGCGGCGCCCGGCATGTCGAGATAGAACAAGGTGAAAATCATGAAGATCTGGCTGCTTGCGGCGGTTGCCGCCTTCGGCATGACTCTGGCCGGATGGGATACCGGTATCGTGGCGAGCGCGATGGCGACGCTGACCGGCGAGTTCGCACTGTCGCCCGCCGCGCAGGGAATGGTGGTAGCCGTCGCGCTGTGCGGAGCGGCGATGGGCTCGTTCCTGTGTGGCCGCCTGACCCGTGCGTTCGGCGCGCGGCGCACCATCATCGGCCTTGGCTGTGCTTATGCCGCGCTGGCCCTGGCCTCGTCGATGGCGCCGAGCTTTGCCGCCTTGCTCGCATGCCGGCTCGGCATCGGCCTGGTGTTCGGCGCGACCGCGGTGGTTCCCGTCTATGTCGCGGAGATCGCGCGGCCGGAGAAGCGCGGCGCGATGGTCTCCTTCGCGGCGATCTACACCGCGCTTGCGATCCTGCTCGCCTATCTGGCTGGAAAGGCGATCATCGATGCCGGCGGCGGATGGCGTTCAATGTTGGCGACCGGCACGGTGCCGGGCCTGCTCACCGCACTCGGCCTGTGGGCGTTGCCCGAGAGTCCGCGCCAGCTCCTCGCCTGGGGACAAGACGCGCATGCGAGGCGCGTCTCCCGCTATCTGGGCCTCGATGCGCTGGCCATTTCCGGCGACACGCCACCGGCAGGTGTCACGCCCCTTCCCTGGCGCCAGATGTTCGCGCGCCCCGTGCTCGGGCTCGTCCTTGTCGGTATCGGCACCACCTTCTTCCAGCAGGCCTCCGGCATCAACGCGGTGCTTTATTTCGCGCCGCGCCTGTTTGCCGGCGCAGCGGGCGTGAACGGGCAGATGGCGGCAACGATCGGCATCGGCCTGATTAACCTGCTCGCCACGCTGGTGGCGACCGTTCTGGTCGACCGGGCCGGTCGGCGCAGCCTGTTGCTCTGGGGGACCGCGATCATGGACCTGCTGCTCGTCGCAACGGCGCTCGGCTTCTGGATCGGCGCGCCGATCGGCGTGCTCGCCCTGCTGCTCTGCGGTTTCGTCGCCGCTTATGCCATCGGCCTCGGCGCCGTGCCCTGGATCCTGCTCTCGGAGGTCTATCCCCTACCCTTGCGCGAGCGTGCCATCGGCCTTGCGGTGCTGACCTTATGGGGCACCAATCTGATGGTCACCGGCGCCTTCCCTGCCCTTGCGAGCGCGCTCGGCGCGGCGGGATCCTTCCTGCTCTTTGCCGCGCTGAGTGCGCTGGGCGTCGCCTTCATCTGCTGGTGCGTTCCCGAAACCAGGGGACGCACGCTGGGCGAATGACCGGACGGAAAATACTCGCGGCGCGTCCGGATATCGCCGGAGCGGCGCATCGCAACGGGCGACCACATTGCCTCGCCAACTAGGAGCCGAACCATGACCTCGACACGCATTCAACCTGTCTTTCTGTTCGATCTCGACGGCACGCTGGTCGACAGCGTCTATCAGCATGTCCTCGCCTGGAAGGATGCGCTCGACGCCGAAGGCGTCGAGCTGGCGGTCTGGCGCATCCACCGCCGGATCGGGATGAGCGGCGGGCTCTTCACCAACGAACTCGTGCGCGAGACCGGCCTTGCCATCGACGAAGAACGCGCGACCCGCCTGCGGCGGAACCATGCCGCCGCCTATCGGCGCTACGGCGATGCGATCCGCCCCCTGCCCGGCGCGCGCGAGCTGCTGGCATGGCTAACCGATGCGGGCATCCCCTGGGCGATCGCAACAAGCGGGCGCATGGAGACCGCCGCGGTCAATCTCGCGGCACTCGGGGTCGATCCCGAGCGTACGCCCGTGGTGACGCGCGACCAGGTCAAATATGCCAAGCCGGACCCCGACCTTTTCATCGCCGCGGCAGAGCGGCTGGGCGCCCCAATCGAGACCGCGATGGTCGTCGGCGACAGCATCTGGGATATGCTGGCGGCGATGCGGTGCCGGGCGCTCGGGGTGGGCCTGCTCAGCGGCGGCTATGGGCTGGACGAGTTGCGCGACGCGGGGGCAATCCGTGTCTACGAGGATCCCGCCGACTTGCTGCGCCATATCGACGAAGTCGGTGGGCGCCGCTGAATCCAATCGCACGCCAAAAACGCCGTGACAGCCTCACGCCTACAAGGGAAGCCCATGCGCTGCATCCATCACGTGGCCATCATCTGCTCCGACTATGCGCGCTCGAAGCAGTTCTATACCGAGATACTGGGATTCGGGCTCCTCCACGAAGCCTATCGGGATGACCGCGATTCCTGGAAATGCGATCTGGATGCGGGCAATGCGCGGATCGAGCTTTTCTCCTTCCCGTCGCCCCCGCCGCGGGTATCGCGGCCGGAGGCATGTGGCCTGCGCCATCTCGCCTTCGCGGTGGGCGACCTCGCCGCGGAAGTCGCACGACTGGAGCGCCTGGGGGTGCGTACCGAGCCGGTGCGGCAGGACCCCTATACCGGCAAGAAATTCACCTTCTTCGCGGATCCCGACGGGTTGCCGCTCGAGCTCTATGAGGAGAGCCTGTCCCGCCCGGAGCAGGCGGGATAGGAGCCGGCGGGAAACAGGCTGACCGATCGGCGCATCCTGGGCCCGAAGGCATTTGCGACCGCGCAGGTCAGAATGTGCCCGGGAAGCTCCCGCCATCGAGCAACAGGTTCTGTCCGGTCAGATAGCCTGCCTGGCCGCTGCATAGAAACGCGCAGAAGGCGCCGAACTCATCGATGGTACCGAAGCGTCCGGCCGGGATTGCCGCGCGCCGCTGCTGGGCGACACGATCCGCTGTACTCGAGGATGCAGCTGCCGCCGCTTCGAGCGTCTTGTGCAGCCTGTCGGTGTCGAATGCGCCGGGAAGCAGGTTGTTGATCGTGACGTTGCGCGCCGCCAGCCGCTGCTGGCGTGCGAGGCCGGCGACAAAGCCGGTCAGGCCGCTGCGAGCGCCGTTGGAGAGACCCAGCACGTCGATCGGCGCCTTGACCGCGCCGGACGTGATGTTGACGATCCGGCCGAAACCGCGCTCGGCCATATCATCCACGACAGCGCGAATGAGGGCGATCGGCGTCAGCATGTTCGCATCCAGCGCAGCGTGCCAATCGGCGGTTTCCCAGTTCCTGAAGTCTCCGGGAGGCGGCCCGCCTGCGTTGTTCACCAGGATGTCCACCTGCGGGCACAGCGCCAGCAATGCTTCCCGGATCTCCGGATGCGTCACGTCGCCTGCCGCGGCACGCACTTCGACCGCCGGAAAAGCGGTCTTCAGCTCGGCCACCGCCACCGCGAGGGCTTCGGCGCCCCGGGCGTTCAGGACAAGGTTGACGCCTTCCCGGGCCAGCGCTGTCGCGCATCCCCTGCCCAGGCCCTTGCTCGACGCGCAAACGAGCGCCCAGCGGCCCGCAATTCCCAAGTCCATGCGTGATCTCCGTTCCGGTAACGCGTCATGCCAAGCACGCCTGCGCCAGGTGCCAGGCGGACCTTGTGCCGGTTCCACGACAAGCCGTGGCGAGCAGACAAGGCACGCGCACCGGTCGCGCCAGCGTTTGCGTCAGGCCGTACGCAGCAGATAGCTGTGCTCGCCCGACAGGACCAGTTCGCCATCCTGATTGTGGACCGTCACATTGGTGGTGACCTCGCCCTTGTCTCCCATCGGCTTCAGCGACGCGATCTCGAGCGCAGGGTAAAGCGTGTCGCCGGCATGGACTTCCTTCAGGAATTTCACCGACAGGCCGGTGAAGGCGATGAAGATCGATCCGAAATTATGGGGAAGCAACGTCGCGCCCGGCGCCGTGAAGGCGAGCACCTGCAGACCGTGCACGACCGGCGCGGAATGACCGAAGCGTTTGGCATAGCCGACATCATAGTGGATCGGGTGATTGTCGCACGACACTGCCTGGAAGGCGGAGGCATGGGCATCGGTCAGCGTGCGACTAGGCGCCCGGAAAATCTCGCCGACCTTCAGCTGGTCGAAGGTTCGCTCGGGGACGACGTGCCAGTCGGTCGGGTCAAATGCAAAGGTCACGGCTTGCTCCTCAGGCCGGGTGGATCATGTCGCGGGCATAGTCGAGGCCGATGCCGTAACCGCCGCCATGATCGACGACGATGCTGCGCGCGGCTTCGTAGGTATCGTGCCGGGTCCAGTCCCGCTGCATTTCGAGCAGGAACTGGAGCCAGGAGGTCAGCACCGCCCCGGCCTGCTGCATGCGTTGCAGCGCGGCCCTGTGGCTCTCGGGCGTGAGGCCGCCACAGGCATCGGCGACGACACGCACCTCGTGACCATCCTTCAGGGCCGACAGGACCGGGAAGCTCACACAGGCCTCGGTCAGCAGGCCCGCGAACACGAGTGTGGGCCTGCCGGTCCCGATGACCGCGGCTTTTGCCGCGTCATCCTCCCACAGGTTCATGTTCCGCCGCTCAACCGGGGTGACCTCGGGCAGAACGGCGCGAAGCGGCGGCATGAGCGGCCCGCTATAGACCTTAGATGCCGATGTGCTGACGACGACGGGAATGTCGAACGCGCGAGCCGTGCGCGCCAGGGCAATCGCATTGCTGCGCAGCGCCTGCCGGTCGGCCGAGCCGGTCGCAAATGCGAGGCCCGCCTGTTCGTCCACGAGGACGACGGCACAGTCGGCAGGGGTCAGGAGGGATGTTGCGGTCATGATCGCCCTCTGGTGATGGTGGCGAGCAGCTAGGCGCAGCGGCACTAGTCGGGCTTGTCGAAAATTCAGGTTTCTTGGACACCTCCCGCCTGACCAGCTCGCAAGATGCGCGAGTGCGGAAAGCGCCCTTCCCCACGCAACAGCGCGCGCGCAACCAGATTGGGTCTGATTTTCCGCTGCGTGCTTTTGCAAGTGTGACGGGCTCCACTCGTTCTCTTGCCGGAAGGGTGAGCGGGCCCAAACGCCATCCTCGACAACCGGAAGGAAACAACGTTGGACATGGACGTCAGCGTGCCGTCGGCGCGCACCCAGGCTCCCCCGCGGGAGCGCCTCACCCCTTCACAGCAGCGTGCATTCGACAGCGCACTCGTCGCGCATCGTGCGAACGCGCTGATCCTGCTCGAAAGCGAGCCGGGCATGGGCAAGACCAGCGTTCTCCGGGCGATGCACCAGGAGACCGGTGGCAAATATCTCGATGCCGAGGACATCGTTCGGGCGCATGCCCGCTCGGGTGGTGGCAATTACGAGGAGGTGGTCTACCAGACGATCCGCGAGGCGATCCGCGACAACGACATCCTCTATTACGACAATGTCGGCGACTTCCAGGCAGCGTCCCACGCGCATGGCTATCGGCGCCCGGAAGTCTTCGATGCCGTGTTCAAGGCGATTTATGACGCGGTCGACAAAGCCGGCAAGAAATTCGTCTGTACGGCAAGGCGCACCGACATGGCGGCGCAGCCGGGGCAGATGGTCCTCTTCCGACCGGTCAGCATTCAGATCGAAAACCTGAAGCAGGCCGATTACCGGTTCATCTTCGCAGCGAAGCTGGGAGAAGACGCGGTCGCACGCATCGACTTCGACAGGGTCTATAGCTTCTCGCGGAGCCTGTCGGGGCATTATCTCGGCATCCTGTGCGATCAGCTGTCAGCGCGCGGGATGGCGAGCCCGACCACCGGCGATGTGCTCGACGTTCTCAATGTGCAATTGCTCAAGTCCAATGTGGACACCCGGGAGATCGAGAATATCGATCTGAGCACGCTCGTCGGCGTGGACGCGATCATCGAGAAGCTCGATCGCACGATCCTGTTGCCGTTGCGCGAGCCCGAACTTGCCCGCGAACTCGGGCTGCAACCCAAGCACGGCGTCATCCTGTACGGGCCGCCCGGCACGGGCAAGACCACGATCGGCCGGGCACTCGCCCATATGATGAAGGGCAAGTTCTTCATGATCGACGGCGACTTCGATCATCAGAGCAACGCCTTTTTCGACATGGTCAAGGCTTTGTTCCACCAGGCCCAGCGCAATGCGCCGTCGGTGATCTTCATCGATGATGCCGATGTGATCCTCACCGATCCGCGGCTTGCCTATTTCGGCCGGTACCTGCTGACGCAGCTCGACGGGCTGATGAACGAGGCGTCCAACCGGATCTGCGTGATGATGACGGCGATGGACATGCGCGGGCTGCCGCTTGCGCTGCTGCGCTCGGGCCGGATGGAGGTCTGGCTCGAGATGAAGTTGCCGGACGCCACTGCCCGCAGCAGCATCATCGAAAGCTATGTGCGCCGCCTCCCCATCCCCGCGCCGTCGTTCGACATGCGCGCTCTGGAGGAGGAAACGGAAGGCTTCACGCCGGCCGACCTCAGGCGCGTCGTGGCCGATGCGACGGGCCATCTCGCGTTCGACCGGCATCTGGGCGACCGGCCGCAACCGTTCGATGTCTATCTCCGCCGTGCCGCGACCGCCCTGCGAGGTCAAAAGGTCCTCGCCAACGAGGCGTTCGGCAAGCGTGGTGGTCGCCTCTTTCACTGATGGGGCGAACGCTCACCATTCGGCAATCCGGACAATTCGCGCGCGCCGAGCGCGCAGACAAGGAATTTCATATGACGCTCATTTCCCCTATCCAGCAGCGAGATTCTGCGCAGGTGCTGCATAGCCTGACCCCGACCCAGCAGGCCGCGCACGACCTCGCGCTCTCGACGATCGCGGGTGCGAACATCACCGTCATCAAGGCCGATGTCGGCATGGGCAAATCCCTCGTCGCTGCCCATCTCCAGGCCCGTCTCGGCGGAGCGGTATATTCGCTCGATCAGGTCATCGGCGAAATCGCGGAGCGAGGCGGCCACAAGCTCGAGGATGTCCTGGTCGGTTTCATCGTGGAGGCATTGCGGCACGACGACCTCATCTTCCTCGACGATTTCACGATGTTCGACCGGCTCGGCGATTTCAACGTCGTCGAACGCCCAGGCTACCTGGTCCATGTGATGGGAGCGCTTTACGAGCAGATCATCACCGCCGGCGCCCGGCTCGTGGTGCTCACCTCGGAGCGGCTGGACCGCAACAACAGCACGATGGCAGCGGTTGTCGAAATGGAGAATCTGGTCGGGAACGACTATTTCACCGTCATCCGCAACCAGATGGGCGCGCTCGCCGGCGACTTCGATACGGACAAGGTGTCGCGGACCTTCAAGAAGCTGACCGGCTACCAGATCGTGGCGGCGACGAGCAGCCTGAAAGAGCGAGGCGTCACGGCCATCTCGGCGGAGGACTTCATCGAAGCGATGGACGCGTTCACGCCCCGCTCCAATCTCGTGGTCGAGGATGTCGAGGATGTATCGCTCGACAGCCTTGTCGGCGTCGACGCGATCGTCCGGGAGCTGATGCGCACGATCGTCATCCCGATGACCCAGCCCGA
Source organism: Sphingomonas sp. OTU376 (assembly GCF_038440415.1). NCBI lineage: Bacteria > Pseudomonadati > Pseudomonadota > Alphaproteobacteria > Sphingomonadales > Sphingomonadaceae > Sphingomonas > Sphingomonas sp. OTU376. The sequence continues at coordinate 75,875 of NZ_JASATQ010000006.1, forward strand.
ACTTGCCCGTGAGCTTGGCCTTAGGCCGGCACGCGGCGTCCTCCTTCACGGCGAGCCCGGAACCGGGAAGACGACGATCGGCCGGGCGCTGGCCCGCCAGATGAAGGGCAAGTTCTTCATCATGGACGGGTCGACCGAGCCTGGAGGTGCCGACAAGCTGCTTGCGGCAGCAGAAGCCTCGTCGCCCTCGATCTTCTTCATCGATGATGCCGACGTGATCTTCAGGAATGGAGACAATTCCGGCTTCGTGCGCAAGCTGCTTACCAAGCTGGACGGCATCGAGAGCGAGTCCATCGGCAATGTCTGTATCATCATGACTGCGATGGACGTCGCCGACATGCCGCCGGCGATCGTCCGGTCGGGTCGGGTGGAGGTCTGGGTTCATATGGAACTTCCTGACCCCAAGAAGCGCACCGACATCATCCGCCACTATGCCAGCTCGCTGCCCGCGGAACTGCGTCAGTTCGACGAGGAGCGGCTGATCGAGGCGACCGAAGGTTTCGTCCCGGCCGACTTGCGCGGTCTCGTCGGTGACGCGCGCGGGCATATCGCCTTCGATCGGCACAAGGGCCGAACGGAGAAGAGCTTCGAGGCCTATCTTCTCGATGCCGCCGAGGAAATCCAGGGGCGCAAGGCCATTCTGGCGATGCTCTCCGGAAAAGGAAGCGGGCGCGCGAAGGCAGTGAAAGCCGTTGCTCGCGAAGAGGGGCCGCAACCGACCTTTACAATTGTCACCCGGCCCTGAGCGGCGGGTGGCCCGGGGGCGTATCGCTATGCCCCGATCGCGTCACCTGCCGGACCAGCGCCGCTTCACCACATCGTAAATGCAGCATCGGCAGTCGACATACTGCCGATGCTCGACGTTCGGGGATCGTCAGAGCGTGCAGGTTGCGACGGCTCTCGATCTGTCGCCCATTCTATCGCCAAACTCACTTTGCAGCATGAAGCGCCACCTGCTTCTTCCGATGGGAAAACCTCTTACCGCAGCAGGTGATCCATTTGCGGCGTGGGCAGCTCGAAAGGCTGCCTACGCTGGGATGTAAGCGGCAACGAGGCTGCGGCTCAAAGCGGGTTCGCGTACTCGTCGATCGTCGTGAAGGCCGCCGTTCGTACGTTCGCGGCATCGCCGGCCACGATCACGCTATACCGTGTGCGATCGCCAACAAGCACGGCCACGGCGTCTATGTCCTTGGTCGTGACGCCGCGAATGCGATCCTCGACATGATCATGAAAGTCGTCGGGCAGCCCGTTCACGATGCGCTCGATCAGTGCGTTCATGATCGCCGCCGTCCCGGCCCATCGAGAAGCGAGCCCGACGAGCAATCGGGAACGGGCTTCCTCGATCTCGTGGCTCGTGACACGGCGTTCGCCCCCAAGCGCCTTCAGTTCGAGCTCGATCTGCTCAAGGGCATCCAGCGTCTTGTCCCCCTGGACTTCGGTCCGGATCTGGAAGCTGCCGATCTGGGGACTGACGTAGACGTTGCTGCTGGCGCCGTACGTCCAGCCGCGGCGTTCGCGCAGATTGGAATTCAATCGGGAATTGAACGAGCCTCCGAACAGGCTGTTGAAGATTGCGAGAGCCTCGTTGCCCAAGGTGATTTTGGGGGACGCCATCGCAAGGAGCAAGGCGGACTGCGGACCGCCGTTTCGCTCGATGAAGTAGGCGCCGGGCGATGGCAGCCAGACCGAGGTCGGGGCCTGCTGCGTCACCAGGGCGGGAGCCCAGCCCCCGAAGGCTTTTTCAACCATCGCCATCACCGCATCGAAGCTGCAGTCGCCGACGATGGCGAGCGTTGCCTGGGCGGGATCGAGCCAGGCCTGATGGCGCGCGACAATCATCTCGCGCGATATCGCCCGAAGGCTTTGGGCCGTGCCGATGGGAGAGCGGGCATAGGCATGGGTGCGCCCGTAGATAAGAGGCGCCGCCGCCAATGTGGTTGCCGCCCCCGGGGCAAGGCCGCCGGCCTGTGCTTCGGCGGCCTGGCGATCGAGCAGAAGTCGCAATTCGTCTTCAGGGAAGGACGGTTCCAGGAGCATCTCGGCCATGAGATCCATCGCCTCGCCGAGATCGTAGCGAAGGGCGCCCATGGTCAGGACGGTAAAGTCCTTTTGCAGGGAGGCGGAGAAATTCAGGCCCTTCTCCGCCATGGTTTCCGCGAGGTCGAGCTTCGTTCGTGAGCGCGTGCCGGCGCTCAAAGAATTGAGGGTGATCTGGGAAACGCCGTCCGCGCTTTCCGGATCGAGTGTCGATCCGTTGTCCAGACAAAGCGCCAGCCCGGCGCCGTGCGTCCCGCTTTGCCGCACGAACTGGATCGCAAGGCCGTTTGAAAGCCGGCCATGCTCGACTCTCGGGAAAGCGGGCGCATGCGGCTCGCCCATACCGGGAGCCCGCGACCGTTCCGCGGCGTCGATCCGCGACGACACCGCGTCGAACTTCTGGACATCGACCTCGAGCGCCTTGCGAGAGAGCCATCGTGCCGCGACCTCACGGACCATGTCCGGCGTCGCGCCGTCGATCAGATCCGCGTGCGTGAGGTGCCCGTCGGGCCGGCCGTAAAAGGTCATGTTGTTCGCGAGCAGATCGGCAACCTGACCGATGTCATCGAGCGCGCGCAGGAACGTCGTCCGGCCAGACTTGCGTACCCTGTCGAGTTCCTGCTGTGTCGGCCCCTCGGCGATAAAGCGCGCGATCTCCTCGTCGATGGCGGCTTCCACGGCCGAAGGCGTCGCGGTCGGGGCAAGCGTCGAAATGACGTGGAATTCGCCGCAGAGATACCTGCCGTCCTGGTTGACGTTGATCCCCAGGCAGAGTTTGTCGTGGTCCACCAGCCGCTGGGCCAGTCGGCTGAAACTGCCGCCCCCCAGGATCTGTGCAACGACATGGAGCAGGGCGGAATCCTGGTCCGCGGCGTTGGGAGTGGACCAGATCGAATAGAGGCGCCGATAAGGAACCCGGTCGAAAAGCGTTACACGCTTCGTCTCGCGGATCTCGGGCAGCCACTGCGTTGCGCGCCTGACGGGCGAGCCCGCAGGCAGGCCTCCGAACCAATATTCGACCTTCGAAAGAGCTTCTTCGAAGCTGATGTCGCCGGAAAGGACCAGAATAGCGTTCGAGGCGCCGTACCAGCGCGCGTGCCAGTCCGCGACGGTTTCGATGCTCGCATTGTCGAGGTCCTCGAACGATCCCAGCACGGTGTGGCCATAGGGATGTTCGCGCGGATAGAGGGCGGTTGTGACCGCCTCGAAGACACCGCCATAAGGCGCGCCTTCGCGCTGGCGCTTCTCGTTCTTCACGACCGACACTTCATCGGCGAGCGTCGCGGCATCGAGCCCGCCCAGCAGATGGCCCATGCGGTCCGATTCCATCCAGAGCAGCTGGTCGAGCGCGGCGCTCGGGACCGTCTGGTAGTAGTTCGTCCGGTCGAGATTGGTCGTCCCGTTCACGCCGACGCCGCCCATTGCCAGAATGGTCTTGTGCCAGTTGCCGCGGCGATGCTCGCTCTCCTTGAACATCAGATGCTCGAAAAGATGGGCAAAGCCGGTTCGCCCCTGGGGTTCGTCCTTGGAGCCGACATTGAAGCGGATCTGGGAACAGACGAGCGGATTGCGACGGTTCTCGTGTACGATCAGGGTCAGGCCGTTGGCGAGCACCGCCATTTGGTAGGGGACTGGCGGAAGCGTCATGCTGTTCGGATCTGCCGCGTCCAGGGGGGCCTCGATCAGGGCTGGGTACTGCATGCTCATGGCTCTTTCTGGTTGGGGAAACGGAGGTCTAGGGCCGCTTCTTGATGTAGAATTCCACCGGGACGACGAGCACGACGGTGTCGCCTGTCATGCTCGCCGGCGGTACCGGATAGGGACCCGCACGCCGCGCCAGCGCCAGGGTCTCGCTGTCCAGCGCGGAATAGCCGGCGCTACGACGCAGCGCGGCATCGACGAGGCGCCCCCTTCGATCGATCGCAAGGCGGAGGAAGACGGTATCCTGCTGGCCCGCACGCTGGGCCTCGGACGGATAACGCTTGTTACGCTCCAGTTTCGCCAGGATGCGGCCCTCCCACGCCTGCTCGGCATCGGAAGGGGGCGCGACATTGCTGCCTTCGACCGGGGCCGCGCTGTTCGCCTTGACGGGTGCTTCGCTTGACTGCGGGGCCGTGGTCGCCCGTGCTTCCACCTTGGCAACCGATTGGGTCGGGACGGGATCGGGCTTGTCCTTGGGGGGCACCGCGAAGTCGGGCTTGAGCGTGGGGTCCGTCTGGGGCGGCGGATCGAACTTCAGCTTCTCGACCGGGCGAGGCGTCGCCGCCGCTTCCTGTTGTTGCGGCCCGGGAGGAAGTTCGTTCGGGGGAACCTGCGGCGAGGAAGGCATTACCGCGAGGTCGACGACCATCGCCGCCGGCGGCTGGGCTTGGGATGGCGCCCTGCCCGCCCACTGGACCATCATCGCGGCGATCACCGCCGCGTGAACGGTCGCGGAGGCCAGCAGCGCGACCGGCCAGGGGCGCTTCGCTTCCAATGGCGCGACCACCGGTTCACCCCTTTGCTGCGGTACGATGGTCAGCGTCGGTGGCCCCGCCCGATCACCGCGCGACGCGTTTGCGCGAAGGTCGGACGGCGGATCCATGGGCGGAATGCTTGCCTGGGGCGTCAGACCGGTGATGATCCGCGTCACCCCGCCGCGCCTTCGTTACTGTCCTCGGTAACCAGGCCGACCTTGAGGTACCCGGCCTTGCGCATGTCATCCATGAGCCGCATCAGGTCGCCATAGGGTACGCCCTTGTCGGCGCGCAGCATGATGCGCGCCTGCTTGTTGCCCCTGGACTCGCGATCAAGCTCGCGACCGATCACGGCACGGTCGATCTGGCGGTCGCCGAGCGAGACCTTGAGATTCCCCTGCAGGCTGAGGATAATCGGATCCTGCTGCTCGGGCTCTGCCTTGGCAGTCGAAACCGGGAGCTCGAGCGGTACCGAGACCGTGGCGAGCGGCGCCGCGATCATGAAAATGATCAGCAGGACAAGCATGACGTCGATGAACGGCGTGATGTTGATCTCGTTGATCTCGTCCATCTCATCGCTGTCGCTACCAAGTTTGATCGACATTATGGCTTCTCCACCTAAGCCTGATTGTGGTCGGGGTTAGCGGCGCCCGGCCTGGGCCAGTTCGACCTCCCGGCTGACCAGGCACGCGACGCGCGCGGTCATGTTGTGAAGGCGCCGGCGAACCGCTGCCATCTGGCGGGCGAAGAAGTTGTAGAGGAGCACGGCGGGGATCGCTGCGACGAGCCCCATGGCGGTCGCGAGAAGGGCTTCCGCAATGCCCGGCGCAACCACGGCGAGATTGGTGGTTTGCGCCTGCGAGATCCCGATGAAGCTGTTCATGATGCCCCAGACCGTTCCGAAAAGGCCGATGAACGGTGCCGTCGCGCCGATCGAGGCAAGGAGGCTGAAACCGGTTCGCATGGATTGAATGGCATCGCCCTCGACCGTGGACAGCCGGATCGAGAGACGATCGGTCATGGCATCCGAGGATCTTTCGCTCAGGATGTCGGCGCAGCCGCTGAGTTCCTGCCTGGCGACATCCATGATCGCAACGCTCGTGGCGGACCCGAGCGTACCGACAGATTCCAGCGACGATGCCGAGTCGAGCCGGGTCTCGTCTGCCTTCATCGCGCGGATCGTTCTGTTGAACTCGAGATATTTGACGAGGCAAACGCCCCAGGTGACGACCGATGCCGCGAGCAGCAGGAGCATCACGGATTTCACGACCCAGTCGGCGCCCAGGAACATCGACAATGCGGTGATCCTTGCCGGTGCGACATAGGTGAGGCCTGCGGCCGACGCCGGCGAAGCGGCTACCAGAATGGCGACGGGGCACATGAGATATTTTCGCAATTCGTCCTCGCTCGAGTTTGCCAGAACGTGACGCCCGGCATTTCGTCATCCTGTCATTGAAACGAGTCTCGTCCGCGGGAATCGCAAAGCCGTTCGTCGAGAAATATCGCCGCTGATCGACCGGCGAGCAGAACAGGCCGCGCCTGCCGGGACGAGCCCGGCAGGCGGTGTCGGGGCGCCTGATCGCCCGGTCAGCGAAGAATCTTCAGCGGCCCGATGCGCGTCAGGGTAAGCCCTTGCGAGGAAGCCAGGGCGCTCAGCCAGCCGTCGGTACGCTCCAGGTCGATGACCGCATTGATACGCCGCTGCGCGGCCTCGCTGTTGAGCAGCACTATCTTGCCGCTGTCGTAGCGATCGAGCTCTGACAGGACCTCGCCCAAAGGCCTGTTTTCCATGATGAGGCGGCCCCGCATCCAGGCGGTCGCGACAGAAGCATCGACCGCGCGCAGCGCGCCAAGTCCGCGATAATCGAAGCTGATCTGGCGATCAGGGGTCAGCACTTCCGTGCGCGCGCCAGACGTCACCTGGACGCGCCCACGCGTCACGGTCACGATCACGCTATCGTCGTCCCGCCGCCGGACCGTGAACGCAGTACCCAGGACGCGTACGACCCCGTCGCCGGACGAAACCACGAACGGGTGCGCCGGATCATGCCGGACATCGAAATAGACCTCACCGCGCGCGAGCGAGACGTGTCGCGCGCCGTTGTTGAAGTCGGTGCTGATGGCGGTATCGGGGCCCATTGCGATCTTGCTGCCATCCGGCAGCGCCAGCCCGGCTTGGACCGACGAGCCGCTGACATGATCATATTGCCAGACCCGGACATACTGGACAGCCGGCAGGATCGCGAGCGCAAGCGAGGCTGCAATCCCAGCGATGCGCCACCTGCTCGGGGACCGTGAGACGCCCGCCACTGCCGGCAGAGGCTCGGGCGCGGGCAGAAGTGCCGGTACGCCCGGGGAGACGGCATTCGGCCAGCCCGCCTCCTCCTGCTCTTCGAGAATGGGGCCCAGTCCTGCCCACAGCCTGGTCGCGCGCTCATAGGCCAGCGCATTGTCGCGGTCCTCGCTCCAGGACCCGAATTCCTTCCGCTCCTCGGCGGTCACCTCTCCCGAGGAGAGGCGCACGACCCAACCCAGCGCTTCCTCCTCGAGGTCGCGATTGGCAGCGCCCATCTTGTACGGGTCGGACGGGAAATGACTCATGCCGCCTAAACGAGCCAGCGCAGAGAAATTGTCAATCAAGCCGGTCGAGACCTCCAAGAGCATCCCGGCACCGCAAGAGGGCCTGAAGGACATATTTATCGACAAGGCTCTTCGACACGCCAAGGCGTTCGGCGACCTCGCGGTGGCTCAGCCCGTGGAGACGAACCAGGACAAACATTTCACGTGTATGCTTGGGAAGGCTGCTCAGGACCGTCTCGATCTGGCGTGCCTTGTCGGCGGCCAGTGCGAAGGCCTCCGGTGATGCCGCACGACCATCGTAGGTCGCGGTGACGGACGCCATCCCATCGAGAATATCCTCGCGGCGCCCCTCGACCCGCTCGTGATCGATGGCAAGGTTCGAGGCCATGCGGAACAAGTAGGCGCGGGCCTCCTGGAAATTGGGGAATTCGAGCGTAACGCGGCAGCATTTCATGTACAGGTCTTGCACGAGGTCGCTCACGCAGTCGGGCGATCTGACCCGGCGACGCACGATGCGTTCAAGGTCTCCCCGCACATCCAGAAACACATTCTCGAGCCTGATACGTTCGACTGCTGTCACTCTGGCGCTCTCATGCACTTTTGCTTCACCCTCGAGCACCTCTCCCTGGCAAGCGCATGCTCATCCACGCCTGAAGCAACAATTGATGAGGTGCCCCTAGAAAGGGTGTCAACCTATGCGATCGGTTAGTTCGGCCGGGATTCCCCGGACCGGTTGCGCACCACTTCGATTGCAATTCGGCGAGCCATGCCTCGTTTCACAGAAATGGGGTGCCGGCGGCCGCCGGCCCGGTCTCGCGGGGAATCAATGACAGTCAGAAAAACACAATATTCCAAGATGTTTGTGGCCGTTATCACTACGATACCGGTCCTTGGATGCAGCGGGGCGCCAGCCGGAAAATCGCTCCCGCAAGAGCCTTTCGCCTTTGAGCAGGTCCGAGTGCTCGCCCGGCCTATCGCGTCGCTGCGAACCGGGAGTCCGGACCTGGTCAGCGCAAGGTTGCAAAAGGATGCGCCAAGAATATCCGTACTGTATCGTCAAGCGCTAACGCGGTTCGATAACATCTATGGATCAGGAATAGGCCCCGCAAAGAATCTCCCCGAATATATCGCGTGCAAAGCCGCTCTGCGAAGCGTGGTCATCTGGATTTCCACGGTGCCAGTGCACGACAAACAGGGAGAATTGGCGCCATTATGGTCGGAATTACTGGGTTGCCACCGGGCGGCGATCACCTGGTCCGGCCCGGCTGAGATCGCGACCTTCGGCAAGGACCTGAAGGCGATGACCGAAGGCGCAATGCTGGTGTTGAGCTACGCGGCAACGGCCTCGAAGCTCGAGGCAGGACCGGGAATGTACCGCGAAGCACAGGCGCCGGAGAGCGTGGAAAGCGCAGAAAACAGCCATTGATGAGGCCCCGGCACATCCTCTCTCGACGGGTGGCGGGAATAACGAACTCAAAATGGGTGCTTTCGCTCTTCATTTCAAAACCACGGGCTTTCTTGCACATTAATGCCCCAGCATCATAATATTATTACAACAACGACTGGCCGGGAAATCTATTAGAACGGCTTGAAGCCCGGATCCGTTTGCGAATCGGCCCGAGTCTTCTCGCTGGAAGTCGAAGGGCCGCCCTGTTCGGCGTCCGTGATACTTTCTGGAGCGCAGGGCGGCATTGGCCCGGCGCGCCACGCGCTGTCCGTCCGGCCAAGGCCCTATGGCTCCTTTCGAGCCGGAGCCGGAGGCGTGCGCGACAGCGCGCGTGCAGGGCGTGCGATGAAGGGAGCCGGCGGCGGTCGGTCCTGCCCAAGCCCGACGGGGCACGCCCTACGCTGATTGAACCTTTGGCCCGGGCTGGCGGCATATTCTCCGCAAGCTGTCCGCACGGGTCAGGCCGCCTCGATTTTTCCCGCAGCCGGCCGCGCCGCGCCCAGAGGTTCGATGAAGGTGATCTCGATCGAATTCGAGGTCAGCAGCTCCCAGCCCCCACCCACCTGCAGGCGCAGCGCGCGGTCGTGGAAGCGCAGGATCGTTTCGCGGTGACCGACGCTGACGAAGGTCGTGCCGCTCTCGATCAGCGTCTTGTAAAGCCGAGCTTCGGTCGGGATATCGACCGCGCTGGTGGACTCGTCGAGAAACACGAAACGCGGCCGAGAAATGAGGATGCGGGCAAAGGAGATCCGCTGTTGCTCGCCGAGCGAGAAGACCTTGCTCCAGTCGCGCTGCGCATCGAGGCCGCCTGCCTTTTCGATGAGGTCCGGCAGGCAGACGCGTTCAAGGACTTCCTGCAATTCCGCCTCGGTCATGTCCGATCGGCCATGCGGGTAGAGCAGCTGCGAGCGCAGGTCTCCCAGCATCATATAGGGCTTCTGCGGCACGAACATCATGTCTTCGGCAGGCGGCATGGTCATGACACCCGAACCGCGGCGCCACAGACCGGCCATCGTCCTGAGGATCGAACTCTTCCCCACACCGGTCTGGCCGATGATGATCAGGCTCTGGCGAGGCTCCATGACGAACGATACGCGCTGGGCAAGTCGCTGCTCGCCGCCTGGCGTTTCAAAGCAGACGTCACGCAGCGCAATGTGATCCCCGCGCTCGATCTGGATATGCTGATCGTGCCTCTCGGCCTGTGCATCCATCTCGTCGAAGCGCTCGACGATCTGCGCCAGTCGCACGACACGGGGCGCGACGCCGGCAAGATATGGGATATATTCCTGGAGCGACATGATCGATCCGCGCAGCTGGGCGGCGGCGCTGGTCGCCAGCGCGATGATCCCGAACTCGATCTTTCCCGTAAAATATAGCGGATAGATGAGGATGAGCGGGGCGAGGCTCCATACGTCTCCGAAGAAGCGTGTGATGATGCCGGTCCACAACTGGTAATAGTAGATCTTCATCCGGTTCTGGACGACGCGACGCAATCGCCCCTGGACCTGCCGTTCCTCCATCCCCTCGCCGCGGAAAAAGGCGATCGTCTCGGCATTGTCGCGCACGCGAAGCAGTCCGAATCGGAAATCGGCATGGGCTGCAACCGCGTCGAAGTTCATGCGGATGAGCGGCCAGTAGATCGCCGTCTGCAGCACCATGCCGATGACCGAGTAGCCGATGACGAACGCCGTCATCGTCGAGGTCACCTGCGAAAGGAGGAGCCCGTTCGTTGCAATGCCGAGAATGGTTCCCAGGACCTTGGTCGGGAATTCCAGGACGGCCTGGGTGAAGGGCTCGACATTGTCCTGGATCCGCTCGTCGGGGTTATCGACATCGTCCTTCATCGCGATGTCGTAATAGGTCTTGTTCTGAAGGTACCGGGAGACCATCCAGTCCGTCATCCACCGATACCATTGCATCTTCATCAGCGTGTTGAGCAGATCGAGGATGGTCGTGTAGACCCACTGTCCCAATCCAAGGAAGAAGAGCAGCCAGAAGATCCAGTACCAATGGTCCTGTTCCTTCGCGACGAGCGCGTTGGTCTGTTCGGCCGTGATCCTCGCGATCGTATAATTATAATAGGCCCAGGCGGGACCGATCAGGATCCCGAATGCCAGAAGCACCCAGGATTTCCAATGTGTCCTGTCGGTCCAGTACGGCTTGGTCAGGCGCCAGATGCGGCGCAGCAGCCGCATATCCAGTCGATAGTCGCGAGGGTCGATCGTGATGGTCTTGGCGTCGGTCATCTGGTCGATAGGGTCCTGGGAACGGCGCGAGCCTGCGGCGGGGAGACCGGCCGCGATCATCCGTGATCACAGCCGGGACGGTCTTGTTTGCTGCTGGCCGCCCGGCTCAACTCGTCGTGATCGAGCCCAGGCCGACGGTGAAGTCGGGGCGGTCCTGTGCGACGTTCCGCTCGCCTTCGACCCAGGTCGCAAGCCCGTCCTTGACGTCCCCTCGCCCGACGTCGGTCGCACCGATCATCACCATGCCCGCGGAGGAAAAGCGGGCAAGGGTCTTGCCCTTATCGCCTGCCGCCTTCGCACCGCGCCGACATTCCCCCAGCGCCGACAGGGCCTGCCCCCGCGCCTTGGCGTCAGGGTCCCGGGCCGCGGCCGTCTGGTATTGGCCGGCCTGCGCAAATGCCTCCATGCAGGATTTGAACAGCGCGCTGTTGCGATCGACGTCCTTCCCCGCGGCATATTGCCTGACGAGAGAGGCGTAGACGGGCTGAAAGATCGCAGCCTGGTTCGCTGAATAATTGCGCTCCTGGCCCGGCCTCTGCCGATTGTAGGATTGCTGACGCGGCATCGCGCTATCCAGCTCCGAATAAGGATCGCCGCTCGCTTCGCGGTTTTTCATGTCCTTGGCGAAATTGCTGTTCGGTTTGCCGTCGCACCCGGCGACCAGCAAGACGAGCGCCAGCGTCACAATTCCCTGCTTTCGAACCACGCGTCACTCCTTCGGCCATTGCGGCGGACTGCAAGCATCACCGGGCTCTTCGAGCCGTCGCATTTCTGGGAGAACGAGCGAGCGACATGAGATTCGCAAAGCCGGGTGCGCTGCTGGGCGAAGTCGCCCGGTTTATCCCGCGCTCGCGTGTCGGTCGGCTACGCCGTGGCTGCAATTCCGCGCGTGCTGGCTCGTTCCAGTCAGCGCATGAAGCATCGCACGGGCAAATCAGGCGAAGCGGGCGACGGCCAGCGCAGCGGCTCGCTGCCTGTCCCGGTTCGCACGGTCGGCGCCGGCGTTGTCGTATCAAAGGCACCTGCATCCGACCGCGCCGTAGAACCAGACATTGGCTCAGTGGACCTGGCCAGGCGACTGGCGCGCGAGGCGCGCATACGAACCGAACAGCTCCCTGACATCGATGAAGCGCGCTGGATGATCCTGCTCGATATCTATGTCGCGATGCGAAGCGCGCGCGACACGCCGTTCATGAGCGCCGCGCATGCGAGCAGCGTTCCGACGTCGACCGCCCAGCGCTATATCCACGAGATGACCTCCCGCGGCCTGATCCTTCAGGAGCGTTCGGGAAAGGATCAGCGAACCACGCATGTCCGGCTTACCGAGGAGGCGATGGCACTGATCGATCAGGTGTTGAGACGCATCGAGGGCTTGCGGCGTACCTAGGCAGCTCGCTCTCCGGCGGCAGGCGAGCAAAGATCGTTGACCCTGCGTGCGGTGAATATGAGAACAGGTCGGCCAGATCCGTCACGGCGCATCGCGTGCGTCGAGCCCCGCTGACCAACCGGTGTCCCCGCGTGCGGCGGAGACACCGGTTGCCGATTACCATTTTGCGTGAATGGCGGCAGCGAAACTCCGCGGCGTTCCGTACCAATTACCAGCGTCCGGCGAAGACCCCACCGATTGATAATAGCTTTTATCGAACAGGTTCTCGAGATTGAGAGATGCCGACCAGGTTCCGGAAATGCGATAGTCGATGCGGGCCGAGGCGACCACATAAGCGGGCACCGTGAATGCGAACGGGACGGTGTCCGGCACGTCATAGGAGGTGCACTGGCTATACCCCGTAACCGGATCCGGCGGCCCGGGATGGACGCAGACCGAGCCGCTATAATAGGACGAGGACTGCCCGTTGATGCCCGCCGACACGGTCAGGCCCGACAGCCAGCCTTTCTTGAAACCGGACGCGCCAAAGTCAAAGCTCGTCCAGAGTTTGTAGAGGTTCTTGGGCTGCTGCGACGTGAAGGGTTGCCCCTCCCGCGGCGTACCCGATCCGGTCTGCTTGTTGGTCGAATAGGTGAAGTTCGCCGCGATCTGCCAGCCGGGCAACACTTCTCCGGTGGCGTCGAAGTCGAAGCCTTTCGCTTCGTACTTTCCGTCGGGATTGTTGTAGAAACAGCAGGTCACGCCGGGGCCGACCTGCAAGAAGGGCGGATACGAGAAGTCTCGCAGCTGGAACCCTTTTTGCGTGAGGCGGTAGGCGGACAGGCTGACATTGAGCTTTCCGCCGCGCGGTGCCCATTTGAGTCCTCCTTCCCAATTCGCGCCGGTTAGAGGATCGATCGGCGTCCGATCGGGCTTCACGAAGTTGGCTTGGCTACGATAAATGTCGGTATAGCCGACATAGGCCGTGAGGCTCTTGGTAATGTCGAACGAACCGGTCACAGCCGGCGGCCAGCTGAAATTGCTCACCTTATACCTCGTCAAGGTGGTGCGATTGATGGCTCCGATTGTCGTGCAAGGCGAGTAGGTATTCGTGCACAGACCCTGTTGCACGCTATTCGTGTTGAGCCAGCTCCACCGTACTCCCGCCATCAGATGCAACCGGTTGAAGGCGGTGAGTCTTACATTGACGTAGGCGCCATATTCGACGGTTTTATTCTTCGGATAGTAAGCCACGGGCAGCGGATTTGCCGGTTCGGAATATAGCGGGTCGCCAAGATGAAAGTCTCTTACGTTGACCGGGGGATAATATAGTCCCGAGGGGCAAATGCTCGTATCCCCGCAAAAAAGCGGGCCGCCGGAATAGGGTTGATAAGGCTGGTCCCAAGAGCCCGGAATGACGGATTGGTAGTCATATTGCCCGCCGGCATCGCTTACGACGCGGCTGGCACCCATCGTCACTTCCTGTCGTTGACCGAAGATACTGAAGGCTCCGGTGAGGAGCGCCTCCAAGGAGAGCTGCTTGCTCGCGGTGTCGCCGTAGGAAGCCTGAAAGGATGCGCCTCGTCCGGTATCGGGGTCCACGGCCCCCTGCACATATCCATATTTGTACTGGCTGGTCTGCCGATTATAGGTGGCGCTCACCTTCAGATTCCAGTCCGAATGGATCTTTTGCTCGACACTGCCGAAGATTTCGGTCGTGTCGAAATTCCATCGGTTCCAGGGAAAGGCGAAGGACGTCGATCTCGGGAGCTTGATGTCGGCGCCATTGGAGTAGCGCGGCAAGCCGCCGAACCAGGGCCGGCTATTCTGGTTGGAATAGGTGAGCCCGGCAGTCAGCAACGTCGTCGGCGTCGCGTCGAGTTCCGCAATGCCATAGATGATGTTCTTCCTGTCCTTCGCCCCTTCATAGAAATTGCGGTTGTTCTGATAGGTCATGACAAGGCGGCCTCGAAGGGCGCCATTCAACGCGAGAGGTGATGTGGCGTCCGCGACCACGCGGTAATTTTGCCAGCTTCCGGCCTGGGCATCGATCGTGTACTGCGCATGATCCAACGGTTTCTTGCGGACAAGGTTGACCGTTCCCGATGGGTCGCCGTAACCGGTGAGGACGCCCGACGCGCCTCGGAGCAGTTCGACATGATCATAGACGGACATGTCGATTTGCGGCTGGAAACCGGTATCCGAGGTGGGCAAGGGCGCGCCGCCATCGACCTGGATGCTCCTGATCACGAATCCGCGCGAGAGGAAGTTGGTTTCGAGATTGCTGCGGCCTTGCGTCAACGTGACGCCGGGTAGTTGCTTCATGGCAGAGCTGAAATCGGTGACATTCTGCTCCTGCAGGCGCTGGCTGGTGAGGACCGACACCGATTGCGGCACGTCCTTGATGGCCTGGGGTGCCTTGCTGCCGATCGTGACAGCGCCCGAGGTGAAGCTGCCCGTCCCTTCGGTCGCGGTGATGTCGCGCGATCCATTGACGCCGTTCACGCCCGCATCGCGACCGGCGCCGCCGAAATAGGGTGAGCCGGCGCCGCCCTCGATGCGCACCGCACCGGTCACACGCTCGCCGTCCACGGTGACGACCGGCGCCAGGCTGAAGGTTCTCGCATCGGACATGTGGGAGGCAAGGCCGGTACCCGCGAGCAACCGGGCCAGCGCCTCCTGGACGGTGAAGCTGCCATCGACACCGGGTGAGGAGCGCCCGGCAACGAGCTCGGCCGAATAGGCCAGTTGCACATCCGCGGCTCTGGCGAATTCCTTGAGGGCCTGGTCGAGCGGCTGCGCGGCGATGTGAAACTCGCGGGTGTCCTGAACGGCCGGTCGCGTCGCCCTATCCTGTGCGCAGGCGGGCGAGACGCTCGCAGCCAGCGCGACGGCAAGTGCAGCAAGCGACGTGGTGCAACGCGGGAAGATGGAAGCGCGGCGAGCAATGGTCTTCACGTCTGGAAACCCCCTAGCATCGCCGGCGAGGACCCTTCCCCTTGTTGAACGACGATTACCGGGATGACGAGGGTCAGGGGCAAGCGCCCAACCGGGAGGTACGAAAAAATATTGCGGAGATAGCCGGCCAGCACCTTCGAACCGGAAAGTGCGCTTGCCTGTCGGCGAAACGGATCGCCGTTTCCGGACCGTTGCTCTGTCTATGTCGAGTGATGTTTGGGGAAGTTCGTGGAGGTTACCATCCGGATACCAGGATGAGCCCGCCGATCCGATGCACCCGAGCCCCCTGGGAGCGTGCAAGCGCCATGAACCCCTGCTCCGCCCGGTCGGTGGCGAACACTCCGCCGACCCGGGCATTTCGCATTGATCCGAGAACCACGATGCGCCCTGGTATATAGTGATCGAGCAGCGCGGCGGCGTCGGCGAAGCGCTGGCCGTCGATCACGATGTGGCCGGCAAGCCAGGCCAGGCGCTCCCTCGACCGACGCATCTCGACAGGGCCGCTTCCGCTCCAGCGCGCAGCATGCCCTGCCCTCACGACACGGATGAAACCGCTTTGTTCCGTACGCACCGTGCCTCGCAGCACATCGACCTCGACCCCGGCGCTGCCTGTCGCGTCGACAGTATAGGCCGTGCCGATGGCGGTCGCCCGGCCACCCTTTGCAAGAACGACGAAAGGCCGCCCCGGATCATGCGCTACGTCGAACCAGGCCCTCCCCCGCCGCAACACGATCTCTCGGCGTCTGGCCGAAAAATGGACGTCGATGGCACTTGCGCCGTCGAGAAGGACGCGCGATCCGTCCTGCAGAACGACCCCATGGGCCGGCCCATCGGCGACACTGAAATCGGGCGGGAAGAGAAACTCGGGCCGGACGAGCAGCACGCCCAGCAGAAACGAGGCCGCAAGGGCGCCCCAGACCAGGCGCCGGCGCGTGCCCGCGCTTCGGCGAAAGGCTCGCTCGACCTCGGGCCGGGCGGCGGTGATCGCATAGAGACGCCGCGCGTCGTCAAAGGCTGCGGCATGTGCCGTGCTGCTCGCACGCCATGCCTGAAACGAGGCAAGCTCGTCTTCGTCCGTATCACCCGAAACGAGCCTTGCGACCCATCCGCGAGCAGCGGACGACAGGTCTTCTTCCTTCGGCGCGATCCTCTCCATGACGAATGGTAGACGCTTCCCGATCGTCAGCGCCCAACCCCCTATTTCTTCGAAGCCGTCCGCTGGCCGGATTCCTCCGCGCGAAGCAGGGCCAGTGCATCAAGGGCTCGCTTCATGTGTTTCTCCACGGCGGTCGTCGAGATGGCGAGACGGCTCGCGATCTGCCGGTACGGAATCGCTTCAAACCTGTTGAGCGTGAAAATCTCCCGGGTTCGGGCTGGCAACGCGTCGATCACGGCCATGGTACGCGCGAGCTCCTCGCTCGCTAGGGCGCAGCGTTCCGGCGAGTTGACGGTCATGTCCTGCAGCCCGTCCATGACGAGCGACATCGCTTCGGCCTTGAGGGAATCGCGTCGCCGTTGGGCACGCAGATCGTCCCGAGCCAGGTTGGCCGCGGCGGCGAAAAGATAGGAAGCGGGATTGAGGATCTCGTCGCCGCGCTCGAGCCGGCGCGGGCCAATGCGCAACCAGAGATCCTGCGCGACATCCTCCGCGGTCGCAACGCAGCCGGTGCGCCGTGTCAAGAAACGCACCAGCCGGGGACGTAGCGTGCCCCAGTCAAGCGCCTCGCTTGCGTTTTCGGCCTGGGTCATGCGCCACGCGTCTCCTGCGTCCTTCGAAGGAGAAACGAGCCGGAGGCGGCAATATGACAAAACGGGGTCGGCTCGCGCTCGGCGATGTCGACCGGCAGCCGGGGGCGGAGCGATAGATGACGCTCCGCTCCCCTGCCACGGTTCATCTGGCCCTGCGCAGGCCGGTCAGCTGCAGTAACGCGGCGGCGAGTGCCAGCCCCACGCCAAGCACGGATACCGCTGTCCAACCGCCCATGCCCCAGGCAGCAGTCGCGGCCGCGGCGCCAGCGGCACCTCCCAGGAACATCGAGCCCATGAAGATCGTGTTGAGCCGCGCCCGCGCTTCGGGACGAAGCGCGTAGACGATATGCTGGTTGGAAACGAGGACGCTCTGCACCGCGAAGTCGAGCAGGATACATCCCACAACCAGTCCGGTGATCGACGACCAGAGCCCGAACATCGCCCAGGACAGGACAGTCAGGAGTGTGCCTGCAAGGATCACCTTGTGCGGACCCCGGCGATCGGCAAAGCGCCCTGCAATGGGTGCCGCGAGAATGCCGACCGCGCCGACGATCCCGAAGAGCCCGGCGACTTCCGCTCCCTGGCCGAAGCGCGGTTCCTGCAGATGGAGCGCGAGGATCGACCAGAAGGACGTGAAGGCGCCGAAGAGCAGCGCTTGCGTCACAGCGGCAAGACGCAGCTCGCCAAACTCGCGCCACAGATGGACCAGCGAGACCATCAGGCTGCCATAGCTGTGCCCGGTCTCTGGCTGGCTGCGCGGAAGCGTCGATGCCATCAGGGCCCCTGCGCCGAGCGCGAGCGGAACGCCGAGCCAGAACATGGCGCGCCATCCTTCATGCGCCGCGACGAACCCGGAGAGGGTCCGGCTCAGGAGGATGCCGCACAGCACGCCGGACATGACCGTGCCGACGGTCGCACCGCGCTTCTCGGGCGCTGCCAGATGCGCGGCGAAGGGCACGATCTGCTGGGCGACGGTCGATGCGAAGCCGAGTACCAGCGAAGCGGCGAGCAGGAGCAGCGGAGACGGCGCCAGTGCCGCACCGACCAATGCCAGGCCGAGGACAAGGAACTGGATGACGATCAGGCGCCGGCGCTCGACGAGATCGCCGAGCGGTACCAGCGCGAACAGGCCGATCGCGTAGCCGAGCTGGGTAGCGGTCGGGACGAGCCCGGTGATGCCACCCGGCAAGTCCTTCTCCATGATGCCGAGCATCGGCTGGTTGTAATAGATGTTGGCGACGGCGAGGCCCGAGGCCACGGCCATGACGAAGGTCAGTCCCCGCCCGATAGCCTTGCGGGCGGTTCCCGTTTCCCGCGCTATAACGGTGTCTTGCATATGGAAGTCCTCATGAAAGCGCATCCCGGCACGCTTCTCGGGCGCAACGGGCGGACGGCTTCGGTTTCGACGAATATGGAATTGCATCGCGATCCGGTGTAGTCGGATCATTTGTTCGGCCAGAATAACCGGAAACGTTATAATGGATTTTGCTGACCTTCGGGTCTTTGTCGAGGCCGTGCGGGCCGGCAGCCTGGCCGCGGCGGCGCGTCGCCTCGGCCTCAACGCGATGGGCGCCTCCAGAAGCCTGGCCGCGCTCGAGAAGGAAGTCGGCGCCCGTCTTGTCCACCGGACGACCCGTGCCTTGTCGCCGACCGCCGAGGGCGAGACTTTTCTCGCCTTCGCCCAGACGGTTCTCGACGAGCAGGCGGATGCGCTCGCCGCGCTGCGACCGAGCGGCTCGGGGGTCTCGGGCCAGTTGCGGATCACCACATCGACCGCGTTCGGGCGCAAGGTCGTGACCCCGATGATCGCGCCGTTCATGGCCGACAATCCGGGCTTGCGGGTCGATCTTCTGCTCACCGACGACCAGGTCGACATCGTCGGCCAGGGGATCGACCTGGCCGTACGCATCGCGAAATTGCGGGACAATCATCTCGTGGCCCGGCGCCTGGCCGACAATCCGCGGCTGCTCTGCGCGTCGCCGGCCTATGTCGCGCGGCATGGTATGCCCCGGTCTCTGGGCGAGCTTGCGGATCGCGCCTGCCTGGCGGCAAGCAGAACGTCCCACTGGACGTTCCTGCGAGGCGGCAGAACGGTGCGGCAGAAGGTCGGCGGCCCCTTCACCGCGAGTTCGATCGAGGCCCTGCATCAGGCCTGCCGCGCAGGCCTTGGCATCGCCAATCTCTCGGCGTGGAATGTTGCGGACGATGTCGAGCGAGGCACACTCGTCCCGATCGAGATCGAGGAGGCCCAGCCCGAGCCGCTTGCGATCTGGGCCGTCTATCCGACATCGAGGCTGGTGCCGGCCAGGGTGCGGATGTTCGTCGCGGCGCTCGAGCACGCCCTTGGGGATCCGGGGCGCGCGCATCCTAACCGCCAGGACCGATCGCGGCCCTGACGACCTCGGGCGTCAGCGGCATGTCGCGCAGCCGAACGCCGGTCGCATCCGCAACCGCGTTGGCGAGTGCTGCCGAAGCCGGGCCCTGCGAGGTCTCGCCGGCGCCAAGGAACGGCATGCCCGGGCGATCCATGACATGGACATCGATTGCGCCAGGCACGTCCTCGAAGCGCAGGATCGGATAGCTTCCCCAATCGAAGCTCGTACGGCGGGTCGCATCGAAGCTTACGGCCTCGCGGGTCGCCCAGCTCAGCGACTGGATGATGCCGCCTTCGACCTGGTTGCGAATGCCGTCGGGAGATGCGGGCTGCCCGGCATCCACGGCGGCGTGCACGCGGTGAACGGTAATGACGCCTGTTTCCGGCTCGACCTCCACTTCCATGGCGATGGCGCAATAGGCGCCGATATTCTTGTAGCGCGCGAATGCCATGCCGCATCCGCGCCGGCCATCGCCTGCCGGGCGATGCGACCAGCCAAAGCGGCCCGCGGCCTCGATCATCACGGCGCGTGCCCGGTCGTCCTGCATATGCGCGAGGCGAAAGGCCAGCGGGTCGACGCCGCCGGCTCTTGCCAGCTCGTCCAGCATGCTTTCGATGGTGAAGACGTTGAGATGCGCGCCGAGCGAGCGCAGCGCCGACACGCGCAGCGGCATTTCCGGCACGAAATGATAGAGGACGTTCATATTCGGGATGGCGTAGAGCGGGTTGGCATTCCGGTCGCCGTCGCCCTCCGGCATGGGAATGGGCTTGGCTTCCTGGGGAGCGAAGCCCGGCCTGATCTGCTGCGCGGCCAGATAGCCGCCAGCCTTGACCGCGCGCGTGTTGTGGGAGTTGCTCCACACTTCATAGTTCCAGTGCGCGATCCGCCTGTCCGGTCCGAGCGCGGCCTCGACCTTCGTCACCATGCCGCAGCCGCAGGGTTCCCAGCCGAATTCCTGCTCGCGCATCCACTGAAGGCGGATGGGCTGCCCGGGCAGCGCCATGGCGATTAGACCGGCCTCGGCCGTCACATCGTCCGCGCCGTTCTGGCCATAACAGCCCGCCGATGGGCTATGGATGCAGCGCACCTTGTCCGGCGCAAGGCCGACAAGCTCCGCGATCGCCCGGTGCATGTCGAACACACCCTGGCTATGGGACCAGATGGTCAGCTCGCTGTCCCTGAACTGTGCCACCGCGCAGGACGGACCGATCGACCCATGACTGTACCAGGGCCTGGAGAAGGTGCCGCGCACGGTCTTCCACGCCGAGCGATTTCCGTCATGCGTGTCGAGCACGACGATCTCGCGCGATGGCATCGATTGCAGGTGACGCGGGCCGTCGGCGGCCGGCAGCGGCGGCAGGGTCCGGATATAGTCGCTTTGCTGCGCGACCCGCATCGCCTTGATCGCCTGCCATTCCTGGCGCGCGACGACCGCCAAGAAGTCGCCATTCTCGATCACGGCGACCACGCCCGGCATGGCCCGGGCGGCGGCGAGTTGCGGCGCGGCGAGCCTGGTGCCGTAGCTCGGTCCCCGCACGACCCGCGCATGCAACATGCCGGGCAGACGAAGATCCTGCACGAATGCTTCCCCGCCGACGAGCTTGGGCGGAATGTCGACGCGCGGGATGCTGCGCCCCATCGTCCGGTAGCCCCGCGGGTCGCGCCGCGGAGCATCGGCCACCGCCTCGACATGGCGCGAAAGCGTCGCGGCAAGTTGTCCATAAGGAAGCCGGCGGCCGTCCGGGGCGACGATATGCCCCTCGCCGCTGGTCGACAGCCGATCGGGGGCGACATTCCAGATTTTCGCGGCCGCGTTGGTCAGAAGCATCCGGACATTGGCGCCGGCATTGGCAAGGGCGGTGCCGCCATCCTGCATGGAGTGGCTACCCGCGGTCAGTCCCTCATCGGGCGTTCGCGCGGTGTCGGCAGTCACGAACGTGATGGCGGCGGGCGGCAGGTCGAGTTCCTCAGCCGCCACCTGGAGCAATGCGGTCCTGATCCCCTGCCCCAGCTCGGCCTTGCCTGAGAAGACCGTGGTGGCGCCGTCAGGGGCGATGCGGATCCAGGATTCGAGATCGGGATTGCTCTTGAGGCTGCCCGGCAGGTCAGGCCGCACGGCCTTGGGGGCAGCCCCGCCCTCCCCGCCGCCTGCAAGCTGGGCGAAGCTGCGGGCCGAAAGGGAGAAGGTGACGAGCAGGCCGCCTGCTGCCAATATATCGCGCCGCGTGAGCGCGCCCGGGCGAAGCGACTGGCTCATGCCGCAGCCCCCTTGCCGGATTGCCCTGCAACCCGGCGGATCGCGCGCAGGATGCGCATGTGCGTCCCGCACCGGCAAAGATTGGGCTGCATGTGAGAGCGAATCTCGGCTTCGCCTGGATGTGGATTGACGTCGAGCAGTGCCTGGGCGCGCATGAGCATCCCGGCGATGCAATATCCGCATTGCGCGGCCTGCTCGTCGAGAAAGGCCTGCTGGAGCGGGCTCATATGGTCGAGCGAACCAAGGCCCTCGACCGTGCGCACGGCCCGGTCTCCGACGGCGCCCACCGGCGTGATGCAGGAAAAGATCGCCTTGCCGTCGAGCTGGACCGTGCAGGCGCCGCATTGGCCGAGGCCGCAGCCATATTTGGCGCCATTGAGCCCCAGTTCGTCGCGCAGGACATAGAGGAGCGGTGTCTCCGGATCCGCAGCCACGGCCTGGGCCTTGCCGTTGAGATGGATGGTGAGGGTCATTGCTGTGCGCTCTCCTTGCGCGCCCTGGCAACCGCACGATCGAGATTCGGCCAGGCCGGCCGATCGGTGTAGCGGGACCGGGCGTAACCAAGCACGGCGGCGATCTGGGCATCGGTCAGGCTGTCGGCGAAAGGCGGCATCTTGGGCCCCCGGCCGGCGACCGGGGGCTCCAGACCGAGAAGGATCGCCTGGATGGCGCTCGTCGGATCCTCGTCGCGCAGGTTGGTGGCGAGACCGAGCGCCGGCCGCCCCTGGCCCAGCATCGGCGCGCCCTGCCCATGACAACCGGCGCACGCACCGGCGAAGAGCGTTGCCCCCTGGGGGAAGAGCCCTGCCGCCCGGGCCGGATCATCGGGTGTCGGACGGGATCGGACGGGGCTCTCGCGCCCGGCCATGCGCGAGGCGATATAGGTGGCGATGGCGCGCACATCCGCCTCGGGGACGCTTGAAAGGCTTTCGACGACCGGCCCCATCGGCCCGCCGGCAGCACTATGGTCCGGGGAAATGCCGGTGCGCAGATAGGTGTAGAGCGCATCAGGCGTCCAGGCACGGGCGGCGGGATTGGTGCGATCGAGGGGCGGCGCGCGCCAGCCCTCTGCAAGGCCGCCGGCATAGGCGCGCGAGCGGTTCTCCCCGCCTGCGAGATTTCGCGGCGTATGGCATCCCCCGCAATGCCCAAGTCCCTCGACGAGATAGGCTCCGCGATTCCATTCGGCGGACCGGCCGGGATCCGTGGCAACGGGTCCCTTGCGGAGGAAGAGCATCTTCCACCCGGCGAGAAGCGGGCGGAAGCCCAGAGGCGGGATCAGGCGATTGGACGGCGCCGCTTCCCGCACGGGACGCCTGGTCATTAGATAGGCATAGAGCGCGTCGAGATCATCGTCGGTCACATGAGTAAAATGCTCATAGGGAAGTGCTGGATAGAGGTGCGACCCGTCTCGGCTCACACCGTCCTTCATCGCCCGCCGGAAGGCCGCGGCCGACCAATGGCCGATGCCGGTATCGGGATCGGGGGTCAGATTGTCCGAATAGAGTGTGCCGAAGGGCGTAGCCAGGGGACGCGAGCCGGCCAGCGGCCGCCCGCCTTCGACGGTATGGCATACGGCGCAATCCCCGAGCCTGGCCAGCACCGCGCCGCGCGCAACCTGCGCTTGCGGAAAGGACGCTGGCGGCGGGACGGGAATCGGCGCGATCGCGGGTCGCCAGGTCAGCGCGAGCGCGAATATGCCCGCCGAGGCGAGGAACGGCAGGCCATAGCGTATCGCGGGCCTGCGCCAGAGCGCTGCCGCCCGGGAAGCAAATGCCTTCATCGCTGCACAACCTCGCGCTGATCCATGCTCTTCTCGCCCCTGGGTTGCGCGGAAAGTGCTGCGGAGCGGCGTCCGCGATATTGGCGGATCAGACGCTGATTTGGACGAAACTCACAGAGCCCGGCAGGCTGGGGCTCGAAGCGGCACCGGTTCCGGAAACGGACCGGACAGTCCCTCCCCGATCGTGATCAGATCGGGCGCTTCGCTCAGGCGCCTGACCGCCCCTGCCGCGATCGACAAGGCGATGTCGGCCACACCCCTTCCCCCAAGCGGAACACCGGCCGGCCCTTCGATCTGGCGGAGCGCGCCTTCCCGCAGGCCATGCTGCCGGAGGCGATCAAGGCGCGCCCGGTGGCTGCGCTCGGAGCCCAATGCCGCGACATACCCTGTCGGGAAAGCCAATGCGGCGATCAGCGCCGGATCATCGATCTTGCTGTCGTGGCTGAGCGTTACCACGGCGGTGGACGTGTCGGGCCGTGCCGCCCTTATGGCCTCGTCCGGCCATTGATCCATGCGGCGCATGCCGGGAAACCGCTCCGCCGTCAGATATGCCGTACGTGGATCGATGATGCTCACATCGAAGTCCAGCTCGCGTGCGAAACGCGACAGGGCTTGCGCGATCTGGACCGCGCCCACGATCAGCATGCGCCGCCGCGGGCGATAGACATTGATGAAGGAGCCTGGGCGGATGCCCGCATGCGTACGACCGGTCGACAGGTCGGTTGATGTCGCGAATTCGGTCCGCCCGGCGCGGGACGCGGCGAGTTCTGAGAAAAGTCCCTGTGGGAAGCAATCGTCGCGGACGGCCTGTACCAGGATCTCGATGGTGCCGCCACAGGGCAGCCCATGCTGCCAGCCAGCTTCGTCCGCGACACCGAAGGTGTGACGCGAGGAGCCGCCGGCCAGGGCATGCCGCATGGCGGTGAAGAGCACGTCATTCTCGACGCATCCGCCGGAGACGCTGCCCTCGAAGGCGCCATCGGCGCGAACGAGCATGTGACTCCCGACCGGCCTCGGCGCGGATCCCCAGGTCTGCAATACGGTCGCAAGCGCAAGCGGGGACCCGGCCCATTGGCGCGCGCGCTCCAGGAGAATGTCCAGTTCCGCCATCCATCGGCCAATAGCCAGGCGCACGGCCGCGTTCTTGGCGCCGGCTGACCCGTTTTGCACCGGGTTGCTGGCTCGGCTGCGGACGCCGACAGATGCCATCTCCAGCGCTTTTCACACCCGCTGGATTGCTAATCATGCGCCTCCCGCTCGTTCTTCGGGTTCCAGACACCAACGCCGTGATGGCGACGGACGCCGCCAGGCGCCGTTCGCGTCCGCCAGCCCAACCAGCGAGAGAGAATTCAAATGACCGAGCCCCTGCCCGATCAACCGACGCTCGATGATCTGCGCGAATTGTCCAAATCGATCCCGGTGGTCGTCGATTTCTGGGCCACTTGGTGCGGGCCCTGCCGTGCGATGATGCCGATCGCGGAAAGTCTGGCGGCGGATGCCATGGGAGAGGTCGTCTTCGTGAAGGTCGATATCGACAATGCGCCTGAGCTCGCTGCCGGCTTCGGCGTGCGCAGCGTGCCGACCTTCATCCGTCTGGAAGACGGCCGCGACGCCGACCGCCTGGTCGGGATGGCATCGCGGACCCGCCTCTCGCTGCTGTTCGAGGGTGCCGGCGAATGATGTACGCAGCTTTTCGCGGGGACCCGCAAGTGAGGCGCGAGTTGATCGAGCAGATCGGCGCAGGCCCGGCTTCTCCTGCGCCGGATTGGGAGGCGATCGGGCTGCCGGCCGCAATCCCGCCTGCGCTCGAGATGATCGGCCGGCTCGGCGACAGCCCGGATGCCCTGGTCCTCTGGCTCGACGCCGTCGCCCCGGGCGCTTCGCTCCGGCATCTTCCCTCGAAAATGCTGCTGTGGACGATGCACCGGCTCGAGGAGTCCGGCTTTCTGAGCGACGAGCTCGGTAAAGTCGCCGGACTTCATGCGCGACTGATCGCTGGGGATGAGCCGCCACGGGCCGAGTGGAAAGCCGTCCGTCGCGCTGCGATCGCTGAAACCAATGCGAGGCAGGGCCTCGACCGGCTGGCGCACGGCGTGGTCGAGGCGGCCGCATGGGATCCGGCGGTCGCACCCACCGTGTTGCGCGAAGCGCTAGGTCCTTGGCTGCAACATATTGCGGCGACCGCCGCTACCGGCACCGGTTGGAGCGAAGCCGATGTGCGCGCAATGCAGAAGATCGTTGACGACGCACGGGCGTCGGACCCGGCGGCAGACCCGCTGACGGTTGTCCAGGAGAAGGCACCGGCACTCCTTGCCAGGATGGACGCAGCGAGGCATGCGGACCAGGCAGCTACCGTATCGGCCGCGGCGGCTGCGCTGGAGGCCTTGATGCGCTACACCAGGGAGTGCCAACAATGTTGAGGCGCGCATCGCCTGCAGGTGGACGGCCGGGCCTTTCCGTTCCGGGGAGCCGGACCTGATGGAAGCCATTCGCGCCTGGCGGGATCAGGCGGTCGAGGAGATAGAGCGCGAGTTCAGCCGCTCTGCCGATACGCATCTCATCCGTCTGGCACCGGCAGGCGCGAACGGCATCAATCTCTATCTCAAGGATGAATCGAGCCATCCGACCGGCAGCCTCAAACATCGACTCGCCCGGTCGCTCTTTCTCTATGCCTTGTGCAACGGCTGGATCGGCCCTCGGACGACCATCGTCGAGGCATCGAGCGGCTCGACCGCGGTGTCCGAAGCCTATTTCGCGCGATTGATCGGGCTACCGTTTATCGCGGTGCTTCCCAGAGGCACCTCGCCCGAGAAGCTGTCCGCAATCGCCTTTCACGGCGGCGCGGTTCACGAGGTCGATGACCCGCGCACGGTTCGTGCGGAAGCGCAAAGGATCGCCACGACGACCGGCGGTCATTTCATGGATCAGTTCACCTATGCCGAGCGGGCGACCGACTGGCGCGGAAACAACAATATCGCGCAATCCATCTTCGACCAGATGGCGCGCGAACCGCATCCGGTTCCGCGCTATGTGATATGCGGCGCCGGAACCGGTGGCACTTCCGCCACGATCGGCCGGTATATTCGCTACCGGCGCATGGCGACGCGGTTGTGCGTCGCCGATCCGGAAGCTTCGGTGTTTCATCGTCATTATCACGACCGCGCGATCACCAGCGTCGATACCGCGCCGTCCTGCGTCGAGGGGATCGGCCGGCTGCAGCTGGAGCCCTCGTTCCTTCCCGATGTCATCGACAGAATGATCGCGGTTCCCGATTGCGCCAGCATCGCCGGAGCGCTGCGCCTGACACGGATACTGGGACGGGCTTGCGGCGCATCGACGGGAACCAATTTGTGGGCCTCGCTCCTCCTGATCAGGGAGATGCGCGAGAGGGGTGAGACGGGATCGGTGGTCACGCTCCTGTGCGACGACGGAGCACGCTATCATTCGACATGTCTCGATCCCGACTGGCGCGCCGCGCATGGCTATCGCCCAGAAATCCATGACGCGCTGTTCGACGATATTTTCGGCAGCGCCGACGAAGCGCCGCTCTGAATCTGGCCTGCGATAGGGACACCGCTCCCACGAAAATGTCGTCATTCTACAATCGCCGGTGCGCCCGCCAAAGACGCAAGCGGCCAGATGCCCTAAGCTGACTGCGGTCAGTCCGTTCGCGCGTCCGGCTCAAGGTGCTCGCCGCGAGCCCGGCTGCGCGGCAGCTTCGCCGATCAATTGAGGAGGTCCCATGGGAAAGCAGACGATCGCCGAGCTCATGGCGCTTACCCTGGCCGATGCCGGTGTCGAACGGATCTGGGGCGTGACCGGCGACAGCCTGAACGGCTTCAATGAGAGCTTGCGAAAGCTCGGCTCGATCCGATGGATGATGACGCGCCACGAGGAAGTGGCGGCATTCGCGGCGGGCGCCGAGGCATCGCTCACGGGAAAGCTCGGCGTGTGCGCCGGTTCCTGCGGTCCGGGCAATCTTCACCTCATCAACGGCCTGTTCGATTGCCATCGCAATCATGCCCCGGTGCTGGCCATCGCCGCGCATATCCCATCCTCGGAGATCGGCCTTGGCTATTTCCAGGAAACCCACCCGCAAGAGCTGTTCCGCGAGTGCAGCCACTTCGCCGAGGTCGTCACCAACCCGAAGCAGATGCCGGAGGTTCTTCATCGCGCCATGCGCGCCGCGATCGGCAAGCGGGGTGTCGCGGTGATTGTCGTCCCCGGAGACGTCGCGCTGGCAGAAGCGCCGGCAGGAGCGGTCGGCCGCTTCCCCGCCCTGCAGTCGCCGCGTTTGCTGCCAAATGCAGGCGATGTCGAGCGAATGGCGGGATTGCTCGGAGAATCCAGCGCGGTCACTCTCTTGTGCGGCAGCGGTTGCGAAGGCGCCCATGACGAAGTGGTGGCACTCGCAGACATGCTGGGTGCGCCCGTGGTCCATGCGCTGCGCGGCAAGGAACATGTCGAGTGGGGCAACCCGTTCGACGTCGGGATGACCGGTCTGATCGGCTTCTCCTCGGGCTATCAGGCGATGGAGAATTGCGACACGCTGCTGATGTTGGGCACTGATTTCCCTTATCGGAATTTCTACCCGCAGCGAGCCAACATCATCCAGGTCGACCGGGACCCCGCGCAACTCGGCAAAAGGGCGCCGCTCGCGCTGGGGGTTGTCGGCGATGTCAGGGAGACGCTTCAGGCGCTGCTGCCGCGCCTCGAGCGCAAGCAGGATCGCAAGTTCCTTGGCTCGGCCCGGGCACATTATGCCAGGGCGCGCGATGGCCTCGACACGCTCGCGACCGCCGATGGGCCTGGCCGGCCGGTGCACCCCCAATTCATCGCCCGGCTGATCAGCGAACTGGCTGATGACGATGCGATCGTCTCGGCCGATGTCGGCACGCCCACCGTCTGGGCGGCGCGCTATCTGGAGATGACGGGGAAAAGGCGCCTGCTCTTCTCGGCCAATCACGGCTCGATGGCGAATGCGCTGCCCCAGGCACTGGGCGCGCAGGCCGCTTTTCCCGGCAGGCAGGTCATCTCGATGTCGGGCGATGGCGGGTTCGCCATGTCGATGGGCGACTTTCTCAGCCTGGCGCAGCTCGACCTGCCGGTGAAGGTGGTCCTGTTCGACAACAGCCTGCTCGGCTTCGTGGCGATGGAGCAAAAGGCCGGCGGCTTTCTCGACGTCAATGTTCAGCTGAAGAATCCGGATTTCGCAGCCATCGCCGAGGCGTGTGGCGTGCTCGGTATCCGGGTCGAAGATTCCGCCGGGCTCGAGCCGGCCCTCAGGCGCGCGTTCGCGCATGCCGGCCCCGCGCTCGTCGATGTGCGTACGGCCGCGCAGGAACTTGTCATGCCGCCCGCGATCAAGCTCGAGCAGGCCAAGGGTTTCAGTCTCTATATGCTGAAGGCCGTGCTGAGTGGCAGGGGCGACGAGATCATCGAGCTCGCGCGAACCAATCTGCGTTGATCCGCACATAAGGCGGCCATGCGGAGCTTGCGGATCGTGAATTGCGGTGACCATCGCCCCATTTCATCAAGATACGACAATCACTTGCGGATACGAGCAGGCATTGAGGCCGGGTTGGCAGGATGTCGTCGCCTGCCATCGGTACGCGGATGACGTGATGCGCGCCGTGAGAAGCGCGACTGTCACGTCCACAGCGAAAGGCGGCTTGCGGGCCATGCGGGCTGGGAGCGCATCCGTGGCCGAGATGTTGGAGTATGCGACTTGATCTAGCGGCACAGCTTGCCGATGCCCTCACGCTCGCCCGGTCGAGCGATGATCTTCACGAGGCGCTCGCCCGGTCGGCGCGCGACCTCGGGTTCGATCATTTTGCGCTCGCGCTCGAGATCGGCGGGGGCGCAGCGAACGGGACTTCGGTCCTGATCCATGACTATCCGGCGAGTTGGGCCGACGTTTATGTCGGATTCAATCTCGCGGCGAGCGACCCGGTCCGCCGCGCAGCGGAGCGGAGCGTTCTCGGGTTCAGATGGGGCGGCGTCCGGACGCTCATCCCCGTAACCGAGGTGGAGCAGTCGATGTTCGACATTGGCAGCAGGCACGGGATCGGCGATGGCTACACCGTTCCACGCCACCTGCCGGGCGAGCTCACCGGCTCGTGCAGTTATGTCATCGCCCCTGGCCGAAGCTTGCCCGAGACGATGCTCGGCGTTGCCGAACTGGTCGGTGCGGCGGCCATAGCAACGGGCCGGCGCCTCGCCGGCTGGGACGGACCGGCCGAGCGGCCGCGCCTCAGCGATCGTCAACGCGACTGCGTGTTATGGGCCGCGCGCGGCAAGACCGACTGGGAAATCTCGCGCATCCTCGGCATCAGCCATGAAACGGTCATCCAGCACCTCAAAGTGGCGCGGGAACGCTATGACACAACGAAGCGCGCGTCGCTTATCCTTTGCTCTCTCTTCGATGGCCTGATCAGCTTCGCCGACATCTTCCGCTGGCGGATGCGGGAATAGGGCGGGAATCGCGCCACCGGGTCAAAAGCGCGGCTCCGGCGGTTCCAGGCTCCCCGGTATCGGCGCCGCCGCGATGCTCTCGCCCCGTGACGCATCTGTTGGACGCCTTCGAGGAATCGGCCCGCGGCTCGCGGTTGACGGGGCGGCCCCCGGATGGTGCAGTGCTTTGATGAGCCCCGAGCAAAATCCGATAGCGCCCGCGAACCGCCGGATCGCGCTCCTGATCGATGCCGACAATGTTTCACACGCGAAAATTGCCGGAATCCTGGCGGAATTGTCGAAGTACGGAACCGCCAACATACGACGGGCTTATGGCGACTGGACAAGTGCCGGACTGAAGGGATGGAAGGATAAGCTCCATGCTTTCGCCATCAGGCCAATCCAGCAGTTCAGCTATTCCACCGGCAAGAATGCGACCGACATCGCGCTCGTGATCGACGCGATGGAGCTTCTGTACACCCAGGATCTCGACGCTTTCTGCATTGCCTCGAGCGATGGCGATTTCACCCCGCTCGTGATGCAGCTGAGAGCGAACGGGCACGAGGTCTATGGCTTTGGCGAGCGCAAGACCCCGGAGCCGTTCGCAAACGCCTGCACCACGTTTCTCTATGTTGACAGCCTGGACGAGCCGGAAGCAACCGAACCCACCAGATCGCGCGTGGCGGGGAGCAATTCCGGGGTAGCAAAAGACAAACCTGGAACCCTGGTCGATCTGGCGCAGGACACGGCCCTGGTCGCCGCGCTTCGGGGTGGCGTCGAGGCTGCAGCGCGCGAGGATGGGTGGGCGCTGCTCTCGAGCGCGGGGCATGCCGTGAAACGGCAGGCGCCGATAGACCCGCGCAACTATGGGATGAAGAACTTCACCGCGCTGTTCGAGGCAACGGGGCTCTTCGAGATCGTCAGGGCCGAGAGCGGCCAGCCTTATGTGGCAGAGAAGCGCAACATGGACCGGGCCGAACAGCCAGGGATGTGAACCTCCGGCGCGGATCACTCTGCCCGCTACGGGCCCGCCGGAAAGATGCCTGCTGCCGCGGGCCGGCCAGGCGACCGGACGCACGGGCGGAAGTCACCTACGAAACGGCTTCACAGATACTGTGATGCGGGAGAGGATTATCGTCGCCTCTCCTCCTGGCTAGCATCCTCCCCATAGATAGCGAGCGGTGCGGTTCGTGCCGGACGAAGCGATCTGGCGGGTACGCCCTCGTTAGGGCGTACCCGCCAGGGAAGGTGTTTGCCGCATCGCAACAACTTGCTTTCTTCCGCAGCTGGGACTAACTCACATTAGTTGATTTAGTCCCGGCTGCGGATGCCGGACCCAGCCGCTCCGGCTTGGGTGCCAGGCGAGAAACTGCTCGCCAGCAGAGGGCGTCCCAGAGGCAAAGGCTCGATGCCGCCGCCATTCTTTTGGCGCGGCAGGTCGCTGCGCCGGGGCCCTGCTCCGGCGTCGACAGGCGTACGAGGAGATTGACGCGATGCAGCATGTGGTACTCGATGTCCCTGAGACCAAAGAACCTGGGTTCAACTGGCCGCTGCTCGCCCTTGCGGTCGGGGCCTTCGGCATCGGCACGACCGAGTTCGCCCCGATGGGGCTATTGCCGGTCATCGCGCAAGGCGTCGGCGTATCGATCCCCACCGCCGGGATCCTGATCAGCGCCTACGCGATCGGGGTGATGGTCGGTGCGCCCGTCATGACGCTGGCCTTCAGCAGGTTCGGAAAGCGGACCGCGCTGATGCTCCTGATGGCAATCTTCACTATCGGCAATCTTCTCTCGGCGCTGGCGCCTTCCTATACGACACTGCTCCTCGCGCGCCTCGTGACCAGCCTCAATCACGGCGCCTTTTTCGGTCTTGGGGCGATCGTCGCAGCGAGCGTGGTGCCCGAGGAACGTCGGGCGAGCGCGGTCGCGACCATGTTCATGGGCCTGACCATCGCCAATATCGGCGGGGTTCCCGCCGCGACATGGATCGGCCAGCAGATCGGATGGCGGATGGCCTTCGCCGCGACGGCGCTTCTCGGCATCGTCACCATTTTCGCCTTGTGGGTGGCTCTTCCCAGGGGGGCGCCGGGCAAGATGCCCGACATACGCCGAGAGCTCGGCGCGATCACGCATCCCTCTGTGCTGCTGGCGATGGCGACGACCGTGCTGGGTGCGGGCGCCATGTTCACGCTCTACACCTATATCACCCCGCTGCTGACAGACCTGACCGGTGCATCGAACGGGTTCGTCACGTTCGCGCTGGTACTGATCGGCATTGGCTTCACCATCGGCAATGCGCTTGGCGGCCGTCTCGCCGACTGGTCGCTCGATGGCGCCACCCGAATCCTGCTCGCCGCGCTTGCGCTCATCATGCTGCTGCTGCCGTTTCTGCTCTACAGCCACGTGACCGCGGCGCTGGGGCTCGTGATATGGGGCGCTGCGACCTTCGCGATCGTCCCGCCAGTACAGATGCGCGTCATGCAAGCCGCATCCGAGGCACCCGGGCTTGCTTCGTCGATCAATGTCGGCGCCTTCAACCTGGGCAATGCACTGGGCGCGGCGGTCGGGGCGGGCGTGATCAGCCTGGGTCTGGGTTATGCTGCGGTGCCTGTTGCCGGCAGCCTGCTTGCCGCGGCCGGTCTGGCGATGGTTCTTCTCGGGCAGCGCCGAAGGGCGCCGCGACGCTGCGCGGTCTGACCCCTCCACCCGATGGGCCGCGCAGCGTCTTCGCCGCTTTCAATCCAACGCCCCCGCTCACCGGGAACATGTCCGATACGGGCAGCGGTGCGCCCTGGAAAGCAGGCCCCTCCCCATTTCTTGGTATGGGTCGAAACCGGGCACTGATGTTCATGTCCTTCGCGGTTCAACCGCAAGGAGACGATCATGTTCACAGGGCTCGTGGAAAAGACGCAGTCCGATCGGGACGCGGCGATGCGCGCGATGTTCCGTGCGCGCAAGGAGGTCTTCGTCGACCTCCTGAAATGGGACCTGCCGGTACTGGACGGCCGGTTTGAACTCGACCAGTTCGACAATCCGGACGCGAGTTATCTCATCCTCGTCGACGAGGATGGCGCGCACCGCGCCTCGGCCCGATTGCTCCGTACGGACCAGCCGCATCTGCTCGGCGACATCTACCCGCATCTTTGCGCGGGCCCGGTTCCTACAGGTCCTCATATCCGCGAAATCACGCGCTTCTGCCTGGACCGGCACCAGTCGGCGCTTTCCCGGCGCATCGCCCGCGACCAGCTCGTGACGGCTTTGTGCACCTATGCCCTGTCGGCGGGCATCTCGGAATATACCGGCGTCGCCGAGACAAGCTGGTTTGATCAGGTCCGGCGCTTCGGGTGGGAATGCAAGGCACTCGGCCCGGCGGTCCGGGTGGAGGGGCGCTGGCTGGTCGGGCTTCATATCCTGATCGACGAAGAGACGCCGGATCGTCTGCGTCGCGGCGGAGTCTATGAGACCGCAAGCCTCGCGCTCCACGCCCCTGCCGCCCGGGAGCTGGTCCAGTGAACGCGCATGCTTCGATCACGCGCGAACCGGCTTGGCTGAACGCGCTGCTCGACGAGGGTTATTGCATCATTCCCGATGCGTTGCCGCCCGCAATGATCGCGGCGCTCGACGCCGAGCTTGATGCGACCTTCGAGGCCACGCCGCTTTGCCAGGGCCGCTTCTACGGCGAACGCACCAAACGGTTCGGTGGCCTTCTCAAGCGCTCGCGGATCGCGCACGAGCTGGTGCTCCACCCCGCGATTCTGTCGCTGGCCGAGGGGGTGCTGGGTCCGGCATGCGATCGCCTGCAGCTCAATGTCGCGCAGGCGATCGAAATTCATCCTGGCGAACACCGGCAGTTTCCGCACCGCGATCACGACATGTGGCAGGGCGCGAAGGGCGCACATGAGTATCTTATCAACGTCATCTGGCCACTGACGCCGTTCACGGCCGAGAACGGCGCGACATTGATCTATCCGCGCAGCCACGGCGCCGAGGGGATGGCGCGGACAGACCCGGGCGAGCCGGTCGCAGCGGAATGCGGTCCGGGATCGGCCATCTGTTTCCTCGGCTCAACCGCGCACGGTGCCGGCGCGAACCGCACCCAGGCCGTTCGGCGCGGGATCGTTATCGGCTACTGCCTTGGATGGCTGAAGCCCTATGAAAACCAGTGGCTGACCTATCCGCCCGCTATCGCTCGCCTTTTCCCGCCCGATCTCGCGGCGCTGGTGGGCTATGCCCAGCATCGGCCCAACCTCGGCAATTACGAAGGGCAATGCCCGTCGGCCCTGCTGGAGGAGAACCTGCCCGGGCATATCGGCGCGATCGATGCGTTGAGGCCCGACCAGGAGGCGATGCTCGCCAGCTATTACGCGGATCAGGCGGGATAGGATGATGAGCCCGGCACATGTCCTCGAGCCGACCTATGACGCGCTCCGGCACCGCCTGCTCAATGGCGATTGGCCACCTGGCACGCGATTGGAGGCGGGTCGCATCGCGGCCGAGCTCGGGGTCAGCATCACACCCGTGCGCGACAGCCTCAACCGCCTCACCGGGGAAAGGCTGGTGCATTCGAATCCGGGCGAGGGTTTCCAGGTTCCGATCCTCTACGAGGCCGATCTGTGCATCCTGCTCGACTGGCATGCCATGCTGGCTGGCATCGCGTTTCGCGATCCGCATGCCTTCACCACGCCGGCCGCGTTGGTCGAAGGCCATGACGGTCTCGCCGAGCGCACGGCGATCGTGTTCGCGGCGATCGCGGCGTCTCCGGACAATGGAGAACTGCTCCGGGCGATCGGTAACGTGGCGGCCCGCCTCGGCCGGAGCCGCCGCGCGGAGGAGAAGGTCATTCCGGATGCCGGGGACGAGGTCGGCCGGATCGCGGCCCTGCTGCGGGACGGAGAGCGGGACGCGCTGGCCGAGGCGGTTGATGCCTATCATCGCCGGCGACGCAAGCTGGCGGGGAGGATCGCCGCCGCGGCCCGGGACTGAACGGCCGGAGGCCGCATGCGCGGCGGGATCACAAGAAGGAGACGGCAAGATGAAGAAGATGGGAGTGACGGCGCTGGTCGCCCTGATGGCGCTCGGCGCCTGCTCGAAGGCCGAGCCGCGCAGCACGGAATATTTCGCGGCGCATCTCGATGAAGCGCGTCAGATCGTCCAGTCGTGCCGCGACGGCGCGACGCGCGGCGAAGAGTGCACGAACGCCGATTACGCGGTCCAGGAAGCCGATGCGAAGGAGCGACTGCGCAAGTTTTTCAAGAAGTGACGCGCCGCCTTTCAGAGGGTGCATCGATCCCGGTTCGTTGCTAGGCTGTTCCGGATGCGGACCAACCTCGACCAACTGCCGCCACAAAAGCAACGCGAGCTGGAGCGCGTCGTCCAGATCGTCTTCGAGGAATTCGAGGACGCGCTGGCGCTCGCCCGGCACCAGTGGAAAAAGAAGGGCCGGATCGAGAAGATCATCCTCTATGGAAGCTATGCGCGCGGTGGCTGGGTGGACGAGCCGCACACCGCCAAGGGCTATCAGTCGGACTATGATCTGCTCATCATCGTCAACGACAAGCGGCTGACCGACCGGGTCGATTACTGGCTGAAACTCGAGGACCGCCTGAACCGCGAGCTGGCGATCACCAAGACGCTCCGGACCCCGGTCAACTTCATCGTGCACACGCTCCAGGAGGTGAATGACGGCCTTGCCCATGGCCGCTATTTCTTCATGGATGTCCGGCGCGACGGCATCGCGCTCTACCAGTTCGACGACAGCGAGCTCCACGAGCCCAAGCCCAAGACCCCCGAGCAGGCGCTTGGCATGGCGCGCGAATATTTCGAGGAGTGGTTTCCCGCGGCGCTTAAGCGGTTCGAGATTGCAAAGTTCGACATCGAAAAGGGGTATCTGAAAGATGCTGCTTTCGATCTCCACCAAGCGACTGAGCGGCTTTACCACTGCGTCTTGCTGGTGGTGACCTTCTACACCCCGCACGTCCACAATATCGGTTTCCTCCGCACACAGGCCGAGCGCCTCGATCGCCGGCTGATCGATGCCTGGCCGCGGGAGAGCCGTGTCGACCAGGCCACATGGGAAAAGCTCAAGGAAGCCTATGTGAAGGCGCGATATTCGAAGCATTATCGCATCACTGCCGAGCAGCTAGAATGGCTCGCGGTACGCATCGAAGAGCTTGGCACGATCGTGCACACGATCTGCACCGAGCGGCTGGCCGCACTCGAGCAGCAGGCCGGCGCCGGCCCCTCCTAACCGGAAGGCCTCGCCCCGCCATAGCAATGGCCCTGTTTGCGGCCGGGCTGACGCCTTCCCTTCCCGTACCGGCCCTTCCGGAGCCCAGATGACCAAGAAGCAAAACCCTCCTCGGCGCCACCATTTCATCCCGCAAATGATGCTGCGTCATTTCACGAACGAGAAGGGCCAACTCTGGTTCTGGCGCCGCGACTTTGCAAAGGGCGACATCCGGACCAACGCCACCCAGAATCTGTTCGTCGTGAATGACCTCTACACGCTGGTTCATCCCGACGGGACGGAGGATATCGCGCTCGAGACGTTCTTCGCCGACATGGAAGGTGCCGGCGCCAAGTTCATCGACGACCTCGCCGCGATCGTTCGGAACGGCGAGAAGCCCGATCTCGACAAGGGAGCGTGGCATTTCTGGGATCACTTCTTCTACTACCATCTGAAGCGCGCACCCGGTGCGATCGCAGCCTTTGCCGAACAGATGGACTTCGACGACAAGATCGCGGCGACCGTCGAGAAAATCCGCGCGACCCGTGCCGAAACCGGCCGCGATCCCGACGAAGCCGGGCTGCACGCGCGCGTCGCGAAGAATGCCGTGATCGTCGCGCAGGCAGCCGCCCCCTCGCCCGAGGTCCTGGCCCAGTTCGAGAAGATGGGCCTCGCGATCTACAGGATCACCGATCCGGCGCGAAGCTTCATCGTCGGGGACGTGCCCGGTGCAGCCGCCCCCTTTCGGCTGCCGGGAGGGCGCTGGTCACGCAAGACGCTATTCATTCCCCTGACCTCGGACATCGCGGTCGGCCAGCTTGCCCGCACCCGCGACGTCGAAATCATCGAGGTGGACATGGAGCAGGTCCGTCTCATGAACGAGGCGACGGCCGCGCGCTCGACCGTCATCGCGGGCCGGTCCGAGCCGCTCCTTGCGTCGCTGTCCCACCATATCGGCTATGTTGGCGTTCAGCCGCTAGAATAGTGCCGGAGTCCCGATGATGGCCGGGTCGCGCAGCGAATAGAGCGCGCATGTCCAAAAGCCGTCCGTCGCCAACAAGGCAGCGGTCGCCTCCGGGTAGCATCCAGCGAGCCTTCGCAAGGCAGGTTTGGATGCGCCGATGATGAGATTGGGTGCGACATTCACCCTGGCAGGCGGGCGGTCACGACTATCGCACGCGGGAAGCAGGCGCCAGAATCCGGTACGGACGCTCATCGCATGAACGCGGTTCTCGGCCTTCTGGCAGCAATAGCGGGCATCGCCTTCTTTTTCGCGATCCTGGGCGTGTTCGGCCTGAGCCTCGCGATCGCTTCGCTGATCCTCTTCGTCGGCATCGCGACCGCGCTCGCGGCCGTCACGCGCAGGAGGCAGGCGTGACGCTCGACGCTGCCTTGCTGGCGCGGATCCAGTTTGGCTTCACGGTCAGTTTTCACATCATCTTCCCCACCATCTCGATCGGCCTGGCCATGTTCCTGGCCATCACCGAAGGATTGTGGCTGCGCACGAAGGATGCGCTCTACCTCGAGATCTACCGGTTCTGGCTCGGCATCTTCGCCATGACGTTCGGGATCGGCGTGGTGACGGGCATCGTGCTCTCGTTCGAGTTCGGCCTGGGCTTTGCGCGGTTCGGGCAGATGGCGGGTCCGGTGATCGGCCCGATGATCGGGCTCGAGGTGCTGACATCCTTCTTCCTCGAGGCGGGATTCCTCGGCATCATGCTGTTCGGGATGAACCGGGTCGGCCCGCGGCTCCATTTCGCAGCGACATGTCTCGTCGCGCTGGGCACGATCCTCTCGGCCTCATGGATCCTCTCCGCCAACAGCTGGATGCAGACACCTGCCGGCGTGACGCTCGAACATGGCCGGCTCGTGGTAACCGACTGGTGGAAGGTCGTCGTCAACCCGTCCTGGCCCTATCGCCTGCCGCATATGCTGACCGCGGCCTGGATCACAGCGTCCTTTGCCGTCGCTGGCATCGGCGCCTGGTATCTCCTCCATGGCCGCCACGAAGCCTTTGCGCGGCGCACCGTCTCGATGGGGATCGGCTTTGCGACCGTCCTGATCGCGCTTCAGGTGTTCCTCGGTGACATCCTGTATGGCCAGATGCTCCAGCATCAGCCGGCCAAGATGCAGGCGGCCGAAGGGTTCTGGGAAAAACAGTCGGCCTCGCCTGCCGCCTATAACTGGATCGTCGTTCCGGACCAGAAGGCGCAGCGCAACCGCGTCGAGATCGGGACGCCCTATCTCGGCAGCATCTGGCTGACGCATAGCCTGACCGGGCGGGTGGAAGGCCTGCGCAACACGCCGCGCGACCGCCAGCCCTATATGGCGCTCGTCTTCTACGGTTTCCGGGTCATGTATTGCCTGGCAATCCTGATGTTCGGCCTTGCCGTTACCTCGCTCTGGCTGCGCTGGCGGGGCCGGCTGTTCACGACCCGCTGGTTCCTCTGGGCATTGGTGGCGATGACCCCTTCGGGTGTCCTGGCAACGCTGGGCGGCTGGTATCTCGCTGAGACGGGACGTCAGCCCTGGGTGATCTACGGCATGCTGCGCACCGTGGACGCGGTATCGCCCGTACCGGCGCAAACCCT
Organism: Sphingomonas sp. OTU376; assembly: GCF_038440415.1. Taxonomy (NCBI): domain Bacteria; kingdom Pseudomonadati; phylum Pseudomonadota; class Alphaproteobacteria; order Sphingomonadales; family Sphingomonadaceae; genus Sphingomonas; species Sphingomonas sp. OTU376. Next base: position 114,398 of record NZ_JASATQ010000006.1, read on the forward strand.
GCTCTCGACACTGATCGCCTTCGCCTGCGTCTATGCGCTGTTCCTGGGTGCCTTCCTGGTCTTCGCGGCAAGGCTGATCCGGCGCGGGCCGGCGGACGCACCGGCACAGGCGCAGGCAAGCGGTTCGCTGAAACCCGCGCTCAACCCGGCAATCGTGGGCAAGGTGCTGGAGCGATGATCGACCTGCCGCTGCTGTCCGCGCTGTTTGTAGCTTTTGCCCTTGCGCTCTACGTCCTTCTCGACGGTTTCGACCTTGGTGTCGGCGCGCTGCTCCTGTTCCAGCCCGACGAGGCGGTGCGCGATCGCATGGTCGCGTCGATCACGCCGACATGGGACGGCAACGAGACATGGCTGATCATGGCCGGCGTGGCGCTGCTCGCCGGCTTCCCGATCGCCTATGGGATCCTGCTGCCCGCATTCTACCTGCCGCTCGTCATCATGCTCTTGTCGCTCGGCTTGCGCGGGGTGTCGTTCGAGTTCCGGGTGCAGCAGGTGGCCGGGCGCCGCGGCTGGGACCTGGCGTTCGGCATCGGCTCGATCACGGCGGGCGCAATGCAGGGGCTCATCGTCGGCGGACTTGTAGAGGGCGTGACCGTTGCGCCAGCGGTCGGCGGCTGGTCGTTCGCCGGACAGGTGACCGACCTGTTCCGCCCCTTCGCGCTGTTGAGCGCCGTGGCGCTCGTAACCGGACAGGGAGCGTTCGGTGCCGCCTGGCTCCGCTTCAAAGGGACGGACGCGCTGCAAGGCTTCGCGACGCGCGCGCTTCAGCGGATACTGCCCATAACTCTCCTGCTCGGTGCCGCGACCTTCGCAGCGGCCGTCGTCGTGCAGCCGGGCATGGCGGCGGCCTGGGCACGCATGCCGCTACCGCTCGGCCTGAGCGTCGCGGCGTTTCTCGCCTGCGGCCTGACCGCCTGGATCTCGATCGACCGGGCAGCTGACGGCGCCCCGTTTGCCTGGGTGATCGCCATGATCGCCGCCGCTATCGTCGGCCTCGGCCTCGCGATCTTCCCCGACGTCGTGCCGTTCCGGCTCAGCCTGTGGGAGGCAGCATCCGCCACATCGAGCCATATTTTCCTGCTGGTCGGCGCGAGCATCGTGACGCCGATCGTGCTGGCCTATTCCGCCTTTGCCTACCATGTCTTCCGGGGGAAGACGCCCGTGGCGGGCTGGGATGCATGAGCACTCGCTTGCGGCGGCTCGGCTGGTTCATGGGCCTCTGGATGGTATCGGCACTGACGGTGGCCGTCCTTGCCTATGCGCTGCGAGGCATACTGATGCTGATCGCGACGGGCCTCTGAGCTGACCGGCATGCCTAAGCCGTAAACTAATAAAGGTGGTCGATCGGCTATCGATCCAATCGCGGCCACTCACCCGAATGGCTGCTTCGCGCCCTAATTTAGGACGTTAAGACGGCCTGCCGGCGATACCGAAACCTACCGTTAGCAAATCTTGCCGTTCACGGAGGCTGCAACGGCTGAAATTGGGACTTTCCGGTCATTCCCAGTCACATCTTCCAACGACTGCTTCCGTCGAGACCGGACATTGCCAGCCGATCGCAACCTCGCCCGGATATCAGACGAGCCGATTTCCAACCGGGAGGTTGGTGAAGGTCAAAAGCAGGCCTCTTAGGGGACTACACGTATGCGGCTAGACAAGTCGTCAACCCAACTATATTGTTGTGTCTATGATACCGACTCTGGTCGATCTTGGCTATCCGACTCCATGGCCCGTGCTTCCCCCCGGGATCCACGATGCGTCGATCGATGAGATTGAAACGCGCTTCGCAAACACGCCACATCGCCGCTGGCTGTTCGAAGGATTCCGCCGCCTCGCGCAGGCGCTGGCCGATGCCGGCTGTTCGACTCTCTACCTCGATGGCAGCTTCGTCACCGCCAAACCGCATCCCAGTGATTATGATGGCTGCTGGGATCATCTCGGCGTCGATCTCGCCTTGCTCGACCCGGTCCTTCTGAGATTCGAAAACAAGCGCGCAGCGCAGAAAGCCAAATACCTTGGCGAGATGTTCATCGCCGGCTCGCCCGACGGGCTCGGGCATACCTTCCTCGATTTCTTCCAAGTCGAGAAATTCTCCGGCCTGCCCAAGGGCATTCTGCGCGTCTCGCTCGCGCCCCTGAAAGGAGCGACGCCATGATCACCAATGAAAAACAATATCGGTCGACGCGAGCGTTGATCGAAAAGCTGACCGCGAGCGCGTCCACTTTGTCGGCCGACCGAACCGACTTGCCGGCCGTGCTGATCGAGGCCCAGCGCGCTGCCCTCAAGAGCCAGATCGACGAGCTCAAAGAGGACGCCAGCTTTTACGACAAGCTGCGCTCGGGGCAGATCAGCGCCTTCTCGGCCGAAAGCCTCCATGACCTGCCAGATATCCTCATCCAGGCGCGGATCGCGCGCGGGATGAGTCAGAAGGATCTTGGCACCTTTCTCGGGCTCAAGGAGCAGCAGATCCAGCGCTATGAAGCCGAGCGCTATCGGTCGGCCAGCCTCGACCGGCTAATCGAAATTGCTGACGCGCTGAGCGTGCGGATCAGCGAGCGCGCTGAATTGGTCGGCAATAATCGGCTGGAGGCCGTCACGCCCGAGGCTTGGCAAGCCTTTCCGATCGCCGAAATGTATAAGCGTGGCTGGTTCGAGGATTTCTCGGGCACCTTGGCACAGGCGCGCAAGGCGGCCGCCGAACTCGTCCCGGGCTTTCTGCGCGGGGCGCACGCCCAATATGCGCCGATAGCCTTCCACCGGAAGTCCGTGCGGTCGAACGGTCAGGTGCATGAGGCGGCGATTGCTGCGTGGGAAGCCCGCATCCGAAGCGTTGCCGATCGCGATCCACCCGAAGCGACCTTTGATCGCAGTCGAATTTCTGATGCGTGGCTCGAAGGCCTGGTCAGGTTGAGCCTCGATCCCAATGGCCCCGCCGCGTCGGTAGACTATCTGCGCGCCGCCGGGATCACTCTCATCGTGGAACGCCAGCTGCCAGGCACTCTGCTCGACGGAGCAGCGCTTTGCTCGCTCGATCGCCATGCGATCGTCGCGCTGACGCTGCGCCACGATCGGCTCGACAATTTCTGGTTCACCCTGCTGCACGAGATCGGTCATCTGAAACTGCATATCGGCGAGGGGGAGTTCGCCGCGATCTTCGACGACACCGACGCACCGGCCGGCGATCAGGTTGAACGCGATGCCGACCTGTTCGCGCAGGAGGTGCTCCTGTCGTCGGAGAAGTGGAAGCTCGGCGTATCGCGTTACACCCGAACCGAGAAAGCCGTCATGACAGACGCCAAGCGCTTCGGGGTCGGCCCGGCAATCATCGCCGGTCGTATCCGACGCGAGGCAGACGACTATACCTTGCTAAGAACGCTCGTCGGCAATGGCGAGGTTCGGCGCCAATTCGGGCTTTAGGGAGAGCGGGAGATGATCATGCCGACCGATTATGTCCCGCTGCTCCGCTGGCGGATGGGCGAATATCAAGCGCTCGAAAAGCTCGATCCCGGTCTCAAGGCCGCGGTCGTGCCGCTGATCGAGGTTCTACCGCCCGATTACGACTTCGAGCTGCGCAAGCCGAAGAAGGAAATCGGCGAGCAACTCTCGCCATTCGCGAAACAACTCAAAAAGCGCTGGGGGGATGGTCCTGCGTTGCTCGACGCGGGCCAACTGCCCGCCGCAACGCGGATGGACGACGGCCGTCATCCGCTCACTTTCCTGTTCGACGAGACCCGCGCGCAGGAAGCCGAGCTGACGCCGGTCACCGCGCTCGACCGGGACGACGATTATCAGCAGGCCGTTTTCCTGATCGACGCCATCGACGGGCGCGGGGTAGCGCTGCGCTGCACGCTCGACGAGGCGCTTGATCCGGACTTCGACACTAATGTCGACGCGCTGTTGACGCGCCTCGAGATCGAGGCCGAAGCGCTCGACATCCTTCTCGACCTGCAATGCCCGGCATATGATCCGCAGGATGGTCTGATCGCCGTCGTGACCGCAGCCTTGAGCGGTGCGACGATTTTCGGCGATGCGCGGAGCGTCACCGTCATCGCCACCTCTTTCCCGAACTCTCTGGCCGACCTCAAACAGGCGATCCAATTTCTCCCGCGCCGCGAATGGCTCCTTTACAAGGCCCTCGTCGCGCAGCTTCCCCAAGGCGTCCGCCGCCCTGGCTTTGGTGACTATGCCGTCGCGGCCGTCACCTTCGCCCAAGGTGACATGCGCTTTATGCGCGGGTCGCCTAACATTCGCTATGCTGTGGATGACGGTTGGCTGGTGGCAAAAGCGAAGCGAGACAAGGGTGGCAGCAATCAGGCCTATCCCGGCCTCTGTTCCTACCTGACGGCATCGGGCCGCTTTCTCGGCCCAACCTTTTCAGCCGGCAGCGCCTATATCGATGGCTGCCGGACCGGCAGCGAAAAGCGTGGCAATCAGACGACCTGGAAATGGGTCGCGACCAACCATCACATCACTAAAGTGGTGGACGATCTCGCCAGGCTGAACGGGTTTTGAGGGTCTCGCGGACCTTATAAGCCAAGATGCGCTTCGGCAGCTCCGCGACAAGGCGTTGATACAGAGCCTCGCGAGGTGCGCGTAGATCGCGTTCCGCAACGCCGACACCGCGCAGGATCGTGATCGCTTCGGGGCGCCAAAGCAGCCGAGCGAGCATCATTGAATCGACCATGCGGTTGACCCGTTCCTCCCGAATCCGGTGAAAGGTCACGCCGCTCCGCCGGCCGCGTTGCGCGACGACGACGCCCCACCAGTCAGGGATGATCGCGAGGGCGGCGTCGATATGGCGAGGTGCGGCGATCAGCGAGGCCTTGTCGACGACCTCGCCATAGGCCGCAACCTGACGCGGCAGACGGTCCAGCGTGTCGGCGTCGGCCTTGATCTCAAGCCCGCGGATATGGCCGTTGATAACCGCGATATCGACGCGACAGGCGCCATGATCGAGCCCGAGTTCGTCGATCACCAGCGTGTCGGGACAGGCCTGGGCATGAACGAGCAGCCGGCCATAGGCCGCCTTGCGTATATCGATGTCTCTCAGTGCCCCCGACGCCATATGCGTTGAATAGCCTCCGATATCCGATAATCGCAAACGCTTTGCGATGGTCCGCCCGTCTGCCGGGCGACCCGCGTCACCCCGCTAGGCGGTCCGCAGGTAACCGATCGTATCGGCGGCAGGCGTTCCCGTGTTAAGGTGGAGCATCAACGGGGGGATGACGGATAAGCGTGCGATTCTTTGTCGGGCATCAGCAGCCTGCCTACCAAGGCATGCCGACCTTCCAATTGATCAAGGACAATTGGAACGACTGGTTCAAATGGTACACGCTCTATGCGATCCGCGCGATCCAGGCCGATGGGTCGATCGTCGAGCTTGGAAGCGCAAAAATTGCGCGCCAGGGTATGACGGAAGACCAAGGCAGCACGGAATTGCCGCCGGTCTTCGACGCGCTGGACGTGACCTACTTCTCGGTTGGCCAAGGCGAGAATTATTATGAGACGCTGATTTCGCTCGGCGAAGAGGTCCGCACTGGCTTCCTGACGGCTATGCGCGACTGCGCGTTCACGCCAGCCATTCTCGATGCCAACGCCAACGAGCCTGTCCTCCACAATTCGCTATTGCGCGATATCGAGATGTCGCGGGTTCGGGAGCGCTTCAACCGCCTCGCTCACGGCGAGGTCGCACTGTCGCCCTACAGCTTCGACTATCTGTTTCCGCCCGATCCACTGGCGCTGGCGCCGCCACCGGTCCTCAGCTTCGCGGTCACGCCAAATTCGCTGCCGGCGACCAACATCCATGTGCTGATCGGCCGCAATGGCGTCGGTAAAACCCGCTGCTTTGACTTCCTCGCCCGCGCCTTTCTCGGCATGCCGGCCGACGATCCGCAACAGCCCGTCGGGCAGCTGCGCAATCGCGTCGCGAACCCTTGGGGGCTCGATGACATCGATGAGGATCCCGGCTTTGCGGGCCTGGTTACGGTGTCGTTCAGTGCCTTTGATTCCACTGGCCCGCTGGGCGGCGCCAGCAGCGGCGAAAAACGATACGCCTATGTCGGTCTGGTCACGCACGAGGCCCCACAGACTGGCGCGCCGATCGCGATGCCGCGCGGCCCGCGCGTCAAGGACGGGCACGAACTCGCTCACGAATTTGCCAAGAGCATGCTCGCCTGCCGCGAGGGCGTCCGCCGCCGCCGCTGGGAAAACGCTCTGCGGACGCTGGAGGCAGATCCGCTGTTCGCCGAGGCCAACGTGTCCGCGCTCGCGGATTACCAAGGACCGGACCTCGAACAGCGCGCGCGCAGCCTGTTTCGGCGGATGAGCTCGGGCCATGCGGTCGTGCTCCTCTCGATGACCCGCCTGGTCGAGTTGGTCGAAGAGAAATCGCTTGTCCTGATCGATGAGCCCGAGAGCCATCTCCACCCGCCTTTGCTTTCCGCGTTCGTGCGCGCGCTGTCGGACCTGCTGATCAACCGCAATGGCGTCGCGATCATCGCCACTCATTCGCCGGTCGTGCTGCAGGAGGTTCCGCGGTCCTGCGCGTGGAAGCTGAGCCGCGTCGGTCGCGAAGCCCGCGCCGATCGCCCGGAGCATGAGACCTTTAGCGAGAATGCCGGCACGCTGACCCGCGAGGTCTTCGGGCTCGAAGTGACGCAGACCGGCTTTCACAAGCTGATCGCCGATCGGGCGGAGGGCCGCACCTATGAACAGATATTGGAGCTGTTCGGCGGCCAGCTCGGTGCCGAGGGTCGGGCGCTGGCGCGAGCGCTCAGTCTCGTGCTGCCCGATCAGCTCCCGCCCCAGGGCGGCGGCGAATAGATGCGGACGCTGCCGATGCCGCCCCAGGCGGCGGCCGACGTGCTGGCTACCTGCGTTGGTGGCGTTGCCGATCCGGCGTTGCGCCTTCGACTTCAGGCGATCACACCTCAGCTCGTTGCCGCGGCCGCCAATTATGATCAGCTTGCTCGCATCCAAAGCCTGCATCAGGTCGTCCGCGCGCCCAACGTCGGCGCCGTGACCCGGCCGGAGCTTGAAGGACTCTATTCACAGCAGATGAGTGCGGCGAACGGCGCAGCACGGTTGATCTACAGCGCCATCCGGAACGCCTCGCCAAACGGCAAATGCCCGCTCTGTGGCATCGGCACCGTCACCGTGCTCGACCATCATCTCCCAAAGGCGCGCTATCCCAATCTGTCGGTCTGTCCCTTCAACCTCGTTCCGGCTTGCGACTTCTGCAACAACGCCAAGCGTGCGCGCTTCCCGACCTGCGCGGAAGAGCAAACGATCCATCCATATTATGACGATTTCACCCAACAGCAGTGGATTTTCGCCCAGCTCGACGTCGCGGGGCCGCCGGTCCTTGTCTTTCATGTCGATGCGCCGGCCCACTGGCCGCAGGTCGCGAGGCTCCGGGCCAAGCGGCACTTCGATGTCGTCAAGCTCGGCGTGAGCTACACGTCGAACGCAAATGACGATCTCATGCCACTGCGCGATCATCTCACCACGATTGCGGCGACCAAAGGCGCGGCTGGGGTCCAAGCCTATCTCGCCGAAGAGCAAGCTCGCTACGCACCTCGCCTCAATAGCTGGCAACACGTTATGTTTCAGACGCTCGCAACCAATCCGTGGTTCGTCGGCGGCGGGTATCTTCAAATCCCGCAATGACATCAGATCGTGCCTACAAGGCCGCTTTCGCGAGGTGATTAGGTGATAGCGAGAGAACATCGTGAGGACCGGCCGCACTCGAGCTGGCGGATTGCATGCGAATGACCGGTCTCGGCGGGAGCAGACTTTCGAGCGCCGGCTGCGGAATAGCTTGACCTGGTCGAAAGCGATCGGGCGAGGGGCTCGGTCCTGACCATTTCCGCCGTTCAACTCGGCGAGTCGAATGACCGTCCCCGCGCAATCTCGGCTATTTAGCCCTTTGGCTGAAGGCGACCGTTTGGATACGACCTAGTTGCAGCACATCCCAGATCGCGCCCGCGGTCCGGCACCAGGACAGCGTCAATTTCATCGCTATCTTCGGGCCGGTAGCACCGGCCATGTTTCTCGGCGCCCTGTCCCAAACGATCGTCGTAACCGCGCTAACCGCGATCGCCGCCACTGCAGAATCGTTCAATCCTGACGGAGCCGGCGCGCGCTAGGCGACGAGTAATCGGTCGATCCAACGGTCCTCGCCGTCGGCGGCTCTTCAATCGGGAAGGAACGCATATGCTCGATGCAAATCACACCTCCGCTGGCGCGGAATCTGACACGCGGAATATCAATCCGGATCGCACCGGCCAGCCGACGATCGTGCTGGTGCATGGCGGTTTCGTCGACGGGTCAGGCTGGGCGGGGGTCCATGAAATTCTCAAGGCGGATGGCCATGATGTCGTCGCGCTTCAGAACCCCACGACTTCGCTTGCCGACGACGTCGCGGCGACGCGCCGCGCGATCGCCGCGGCGCCGGGCGATGTCATCCTCGTCGGTCATTCTTATGGCGGCGTGGTGATCACCGAGGCCGGCCTGGATCCCAAGGTAACCGCCCTGGTCTACATTGCCGCATTCGCGCCGGACAAAGGAGAATCGGTGGCATCGCTGATCGCCGACCCCGCACCGGGCGCTCCGGTCCCGCCGATCCTGCCGCCCGTCGATGGCTTCCTTTTCCTCGATCGCGACAAATTCGCCGCGGCGTTCGCCGCCGACGTGGAGCCAGGGCTCGCAACCTTCATGGCGGACTCGCAGGTACCCTGGGGCGTCGCGGCGCTCGAGGGCGCAGTCAACCGCCCCGCCTGGCGGAGCAAGCCGAGCTGGTATCTCGTTGCCACCGACGACCGGATGATCCCCCCTCCTGCGCAGCGCGCAATGGCTGCGCGGGCCGGCGCGACGACGGTGGAAGTTGCCGGTAGCCATGCCGTCTATGTCGCCGATCCGGCGCCGGTCGCCGATTTGATCGCCAGGGCGACCGCTGCTAGCGTTGCAGCCGGGCACACCGGTCCTGCGGAAATCGCTCGGGCGTCCCATCCCGGCGGTGCGTGAAACCAAGTGTTGCCGGAGCGAATATGGCCGTTCAGGGTCGTTTGGTAGAGGTGGCGACGGTGCCCATCGGGCTTTCGTCGGGCGCCGGCGCGAAGCTCAGGGCACGGGCGCTCTTCAAGTCCCGGCTGCTGATGGCCGAAGTCCATTACGGGAACCATGGCATCGACCAGAATGCCGAGTTCCCGCGCTGGGAAGATGCGTTTTCCATCGGCGTCCGCCTGAGATCCGAAGTCAGCGAGACCTCGGTCCATGGCAAGAAGTTCGATTTTCGGGCGGACGCCGGTTGCGCACACATTCTCTACCTGTCCGGCGTCGACTATGTGGATTTCAGCACCGGTCGGCATTCGATCGAGATGGTGTTGTCCCGGGCTTTCATGCGCGAGATCGCCGAGGATCTCGAGCTCCCGGCGGTGACGCATCTGGGAAACGACGCGTGCCTTCTTGCACGCGATCCGGTGCTGGCGCGCATGGCCACGCGAATCCATCCCTATTTCGACGATCCTGCCACCCTGGATGCCTTGTATGCCGACAGCTTCATGTGGAGCTTCGGTATCTACATGATGGGCCGGTACGGAGATCTGGCCGCGCGCCGGCCCTATCCCGGGGGCCTGACGACCTGGCAGGAGCGTCTTGCCCGGGAAATGATCGAGGAGAGCCTGTCGGACGGGATTACTCTTGGCGAACTCGCACAGGCCTGTCGCGTGGGGGTCAGCCAGTTTGCGCATGGCTTCAAGAAGTCGACGGGCGTTGCCCCCTATCGCTGGCTGATCCGGCGCCGCGTCGCGCGGTCGCAAAACCTCCTGAGAAACCGGGAGATGTCACTGGCGGCGGTCGCGGCCGCCTGCGGCTTTGCGGATCAGAGCCACTTCACCCGTACATTCTACGGACAAGTCGGGACAACGCCCGGGGCATGGCGCGCGGCAATTTGACCATATCTTCCGCGCCCTCGCGTCCCGCCTGCTCGTGACGCATCGGAGAGGGCCAGGGAAGCTGCCAGGCAGGTGGCGATCATGCCACGATCGAACCAGACGAATGGCCGCGGCAACGCGCTTCCATCCGATCGCGAGCTAGCGTCAGCCAGGAACCCGCTTGATTGCGCATCATATGCCTCGAACCCGACCTCCTGGTTGACGCGAGCTGCCGCTGCGCAGCTAGGACAAGGCTTTGTCGATCAGCTCGAACAGCGGAGTCCCGCGCTCCTGCGCGCGCTTGAGGCAGTCGATCCACCAACGCAGCATCTCCGGCCGGACCATGGCGCGCACCACCGCGCGCTCGTCGCCGGTCATCTCGCGGATACGCGCGATCAGCGCGATCTCTTCATCATCCAGTTCGAGGAGATGCGCCTCAAGGTCCTGTTCCTCCCGATCCCGGCGGACCTCGGAATTTGAGGGAATATATTCGCGTTCCCAGCGCCATTGGTCTTCCAGCGGGATCGCGGCGTGTTCGATGGCGAGCGGCATCCAGTACATCCAGTCGGGAATATGCCTTCCGTCCTGCTCGAAACGGGCGACGCGCTTCTCGGTCGCCCGGTCGAACAGGGGACCGCCGCCGGGTCCGAGATACAGGTCGCTATGGCTGGCACACGAGAGGAAAGCCTTCTCCACGTCCCTGTGCGACCAGCCGAGCCGGCGCCGTTGCGCGACGAGCCAGGTCCGCGCCTCGAGCGGCGTTTCCCATTTCGGGCCCGGCAACGCGGCCCATAGGTCTCCAGTCGAACCATCGGCCACGCCACCTATCCCCCATTTGCCCGGAAATCTTCTAGCAACCGGGGATCTCCCCTTCCAGTTGGCCCGAACGGTCCTGCCTGCCGCTTGCATTCGGATGCAGCGCCAGCCATGCTCGCTGTTGCGCGGCATTCATCTGGCAGCCGCGCGATCGGAATGTTCCGCCAGGCATCATGAACGCCGGTCCATAAGGACGGGCGGCCGTATCGGACGAGGGCGAGCCACGGGCTTGGCCTGACGGCGGCGCAGCGCTGGGACAGGCAGCGGGCCGGCATTGCCGGACCGGCCATGACCTTTGCGTGAGGTTTCCCGTGTCCTCCCCTCCCCATCCCCCTTTCCTTCCCGGTCGTCCGCCGCGGTCGGTTTCGTCGGGTTGCCATAACAGCCCGTCCGGGGCAGCGGCGCTCGAAGCCGATACGATGCCGATGCCCAGTCTCGAAGATGCTTTCCGCACCGAACGGGATCGGCTGCTTGGATATCTCGGGCGGCGCGCGGGTCATGACCAGGCGCAGGATCTTGTCCAGGAAGTCTTCGCGCGCGCAGCAGGCAGTGAACAGGCGGCCAGGCTCGCCAACCCGGCCGGCTTTCTGAGCCGGATCGCGCGCAACCTTCTGATCGACCGGGCGCGCTGGCGACGCAGCAACAACGTCATCTTCCTGCCGGTCGATGAACAGCATGACCTCGCGACACCAGCGGAGCAGGAATGGGGTTTGGAGGCGCGGGATCTGCTGAGGCTATATGAGGATGCAGTCAGCGAGCTGCCCGTGAAGACCCGGCGCGTCTATTTGATGCACCGCGTCCAGGAGTTGAGCTACCGGGAGATTCACGAGCAACTGGGAATAAGCATCGCCACCGTGGAATATCATATGATGAAGGCGATCGCCCACATCGCTCGATCTGTGGATGCGGCCCGATGAACGACGAGGAAAGGGCAGCGGTGGCCGCAAGAAAAGCGCTCGAGGACAAGGCGGCCTGGTGGTTCGGCAAGATGCATGCACCAGACGCGCAGGCGTGGAAGGGCGACTTCGATGCCTGGCTGGCGGAATCAGACGACCACCGCGCGGCTTATGACCGGCTTGAGGCCGCCGATCGGGAAGCTAGCATTCTGAAACAGTCCACGCGATTTGATGCCGACCTGCAGCCCACGGCGAGTTGGAAGTCACCGCGGAGGAAATGGGTGTATGTCGCCGTTGCCGCGGCGGCGGCAATTGCCTTCGCGGTCGTGATCCGACCGGCGACGCTACCCAGCACATATCCAGCAGGGCAACAGTTCGCATCCAGTGCACCAGGTCTGTCGACAGGGCACGGCGAGATACGAAGCTATCGCTTACCGGACGGATCGAACTTGACGCTCGATTCCGACAGCCGCGTCGAACTCGCGATCGGTGGCAAGGAACGCCGGGTCCATCTCCGCGAGGGCAAGGCGCGCTTCGAGGTGCAGCCGGATCCCCGTCCCTTCGTGGTCGAGGCGGGAGCCGGGTCCGTCACGGCCTCTCGCGCGGTGTTCGATGTCGGCTATGCCGGCGACCGGCAGATCGAGATCAACCTCTACTCCGGTTCGGCCGACCTTGGACCGGCGACCGAGCCCGCCGTTTATACAGCGCCTTCGAGACTGCTACGTGCCGGGCAGCCGCTCCGATATCAGGCAGCCGATTTCAGGCCTGAGCCTGCCCCGGCCGCCAGCGCGGACCGCAAGGACTGGCCAAGCGGATGGGTCGAATACCGCTCGGTCGCACTCGGTGATCTGGTGGGCGAGGCAAACCGTTATGCAACCCAGCCCATCATCCTCGATGATCTCGAGACAGGCAGGCTTGCCGCGTCAGGCCGGTTTAAGCTCACCGACACGGACACTTTCGTGTCGCGGCTGGCCGAGCTGCTAAATCTCTCGGTCTTGCACAAGCCTGATGGGATCCATCTGCGCCGAGAATAATTTTCCGGCACGACTAAGGTCGCCCCGATCCATTCGTCAGCAGCCCCCCAAGGGCGAGCCATTCCGGCCCGCCATCCAGGAAAATTGGGGGAACCATGGCGGGAACGCGGACTCACATCATCATCATCGCGCTGCTGACGAGCGTCGCGGCGACCGCGCTCCCATCCCAGGCGTGGGGGCAGGAAAGTCCGGTCTACGAGTTCGATCTGCCTGCTCAGGATCTCGGCGACGCGCTGCGCGCCGTCGCCGCCCGCGCAGGGTGGGAACTCTATGCGCCGGCCGACCAGGTGAATGGCGTCCCTGCTCCGAGGCTCCAGGGCCGCCTTACCGCCAGACAGGCGATCGAGCAGCTGCTTGCGGGGTCCGATCTGCGTGCGCGCTTCTCAAAGGGTGCGGTGATCATTCGGGGGGGATTGATCCCACCAAGGGACGCCGACGCCATTTCGGCACCAACGGATATTGTTGTTACGGGCAGTCACATTCGCGGCGGGAGTATCGCTGTCGCAGGGACCACGATCACGCGCGAGAGCATCGAGAGCAGAGGCCAGACAGACCTCGGAGAGGTGGTGCGCAATTTACCGCAAAATTTCAGTGGCGGCCAAAATCCGGGTGTAGGGTTTGGAGTCGGAGGAACCAACGCAAACGTCAACTCTGCCTCAAGCATCAATTTACGCGGACTAGGGCCCGATGCGACGCTGACGCTCCTGAATGGTCACCGGCTACCGTATGATTCTGCTTATGCCGGCGTCGACATTTCGGCCATTCCGGTAGCTGCGGTCGACCGGATCGAGATCGTCACCGACGGTGCATCCGCTCTGTACGGTTCGGACGCCGTTGCAGGGGTCGCCAACGTGCTCCTGCGTCGAGACTTCAGCGGTCTCAGCACTTCGGTTCGCACGGGATTCGCAACAGACGGCGGAGACTTCGAAACCCAGACCACCGCGGTCGGGGGTAGTATCTGGGCCACTGGCGGATTCATCGCGACCTATGATTTCGACCGCAACAGCGCCGTCCGGGCCGAGCAGCGATCCTTCGCTTCCACGCTCCAGAGCGGGACGACGCTTTTTCCCTCGCAACGTCGGCACGCCGTGACGCTTTCCGGACACCAGCAACTGTCCGACGCGATCAGGTTCAAGCTGGACGGACTCTTCAGCAAGCGATGGTCGGACACCTATTCCTATGCCGTGGGTAGCGCTGGGAGAACCAAGTCTCATTTCAGTCCCACGGTCCAGGTCTGGTCCATTACGCCGGAGATATCGGCCGATCTCGGCAGCGACTGGCGGGTCGACGCTTTCGCTTCATATGGCAAGGACCAGACGCGATACGCGACCACGAGAACACCCCCGGCCGGCTCCCCTACACTCTCGGCGGGCTGTTATTGCTCCTCGACCCTGGCGGCGGAGATCAGTGCAAATGGCCCATTGTTCCGGCTTCCGGCAGGCGATCTGCGCATTGCGCTGGGTGCCGGCTATCGGCGGAACGCGCTCGACTATTCGCGTTACGCCTCAAGCGCGTTGATAGGGCGGTTCAACGCCGACCGCCAAAGCTACTATGCCTATGGCGAGGCGGAATTCCCCCTGGTCTCGCCCAACCAGAATATCCGGCTGGTAAACCGATTGACCGTCTCGGCAGCCGGACGGTTCGAAAGTTACCCGGGGATGGCACGGATCACCACACCGCGCATCGCCCTGCTCTATGCTCCCGTCAGGGGAGTCGACGTCCGTGCTGCCTGGGGCAAGTCGTTCAAGGCGCCAACGCTCTATCAGCAATATGTCGGCTACGAGACCTTCCTGCTTCCCGCCGCCGGCTATGGCGCGGGTCCTGCCGGCACCACCATCCTGTACAGCAGCGGCGGGAATGCCAGTCTGGGGCCGGAGCGGGCCCGTAATTGGACCGTTGGGCTCGGAATTCATCCAGTCGCCATAGCCGGCCTCAAGATCGATATTTCCTGGTTCGATATCCGCTACCGCGATCGGGTGGTCCAGCCTCTTCCCGGTTCGATTGCACTGGCCTTCTCGAATCCCGCTTATGCCGGGCTCGTCACGACATCACCGGCTGCGTCACTTCAATCCGGGCTCATCAGTGGCGCCCTGTACGGCCTCGAAAACTATTCGGGCGTGACCTATGATCCCTCCAAGGTCATCGCTTTCGTCGATAACCGAAACGTCAATGTCGCCACGCAATCGATCCACGGCATCGATGTTCAAACTTCCTACCCTTTTGCGCTGACCAAAATTGCGAAGCTGAATCTCAATGGCGACTTCAGCTATCTGGACAGCAAACAGCAGCTGTCCGCACTGCTGCCTTCGGCGCCGCTCGCGGGCACCGTCTTCAATCCCCCGCATATCCGCGCGCGCGCAGGCGCGGATCTGAGCGCCGGGCGCTGGGCGCTCGCTGCGTATCTGAACTATATCGGCGGTAGCATTGACCGGCGCTTCACGCCCCATGTGCACGTCGGGAGCGTCACCAGCCTGGATCTGACTGCGCGAATTTCCGTCGGCGGCACCGGCGATCGCCGCCCCTTGTTCAACCTGAGCCTGTCGGCGATCAACCTCACCAATTCGAAGCCCCAGATCATTCGGACAGCGGCCCCAACCGACACGCCCTACGATTCCACCAACTTCTCCCCGGCGGGCCGCTTTCTCGGGCTCACGATCGCCCGGAACTGGTGATATGCCCATTGCTATAGCCGTCGCTGCAGCGCTTGCTGGGTCAATGCCCGGCAATCCAACCTCGGCCGGATGCGGGGATCCACCGAGAGTATCGGAACGTCGGACCGTCACGGTCAGCGATCTGGCAAGGCTGGCGGACATCGGCCGTTCCGACCCCTATGATTCGGACGCGCTATTCGGCGTATCGCCGGACCGGAGGCAGATCGCCTATCTGGTCCGGCGCGGTGATCCGCTGACCAACAGCTTCTGCCAGGAGCTCGTCATTCAAGACCTCCGCGAGACCAAGCCCGCGCTTCGAATTATCGTGGGTGGTGAGTTCATCCGCGGAACGATCGCGATTTGGGGCATCGCAGCGCTGCCGACGGGCTCCGCTGCGATCGTCAGACCCCGCTGGTCTCCCGACGGGAAAAGCATCGCCTTTCTGAAGCGCGCGGCGGCATCAACACAGATATGGATCGTTGCGAGCACAGGCGGGTCTCCCCGTCAGGCAACAACACTCAACGCGGATGTCGACGATTTCGCTTGGCTGGCTAACGGCCATGGCTTTGTGGTCGCATCCCGGCCCGCGCTCCGGACACGAGCGGCGGATTATGACCGGGAGGGGCGTTCAGGATATCTCTTCGACAAGCGCTTCAGTCCGATGGAGTCGAGGCGGCCCTTCGTGCTGGATCCGGTCGAAACACGCTACGCACATATCGATATCGGATCGGCCACGGATGCCGTCGCGACGCCGGCTGAGATCGCATTGCTTGACGGCTTGTCGACGGCGGGGCGGCCTCGACAAGCCCGTTTGTTCGCGAAAGGCCCGGATGGCGCCTTGGCATGGACAGAGTCCGCGCAGGACGGACAGTGGCTTGGCCGCGACCGCATCGTGATCGCTGGTCGGACAGGCGGAAAACGCAATTGTGTAGCTGACGCCTGCGCGCATGTTCGCCGGCTGTGGTGGCAGGGCGGCGCTTTGTTCTGGATCTCCCGGGTCGGCTGGGGGCAGAGCCGCTCAGCGCTGTATCGCTGGGGTCCGGAGGATCGGCGACCTTACCGCTTGATCGACACGGCCGACAATTTCATCGGCTGCTCGCATGCGGGCTGGATCGAGATTTGCGCGCGCGAGGGAGCATCCCTGCCGCGCCGCGTCGAAAGCATCGATTTGCTGCGCGGCACAACCCGAACCCTATTCAATCCGAATGCCGGTATCGCCGCGCGACGGTTGGGCGGAATCCATCGTTATTTCTACCGCAACGCGTTCGGCGTGGAGTGCTGGTTCGACCTGGTGCTCCCTCCGGACCACCGACCGGGGGAGAAGCATCCGATGGTGGTCGTCCAATATACGTCCCAAGGCTTTCTGCGCGGCGGAACGGGCGACGAGGTTCCTATCCAGGCGCTCGCCGCACGCGGGATTGCCGTGCTCAGCTTCGAGCATCCCGATTTCACACCAGAGGCTCGGCGAGCGGGGAACGAACTGGAGCTCCGGCAGATAAACCGACGCAACTGGCTCGAGCGTCGGAATGTGCAAGACGCGCTGGAAAAGGCCGTGAAGATCTCCATCGACACCGGCACCATCGATCAGTCGCGGATCGGGATCAGCGGATTCAGCGAGGGATCGGCGGCCGTCCAATGGGCGCTGATCAACAGCGGGCTGTTCTCGGTCGCGTCGCTCGGCACCTGCTGCGAGGACAAGGTCGCCCAGCCTCTCAACGGCGGTCCTGGATATGCCAGACACCTGCGCGATCACGGTTATCCGGCCTTCGACGACCCTTCGGACCAATTCTGGGCACCTTATTCGCTAGCCGAGAATGCGGACCATATTCAGACGCCGATCCTGCTCCAGGTCGGCGACAGCGAATATCAAATGGGGCTCGACGTCATCACCGCGATGAACGAGCGGCAGCGACCATTCGAGACCTATGTCTTTCCCGACGAGCCGCACATAAAATGGCAACCCGTGCATCGCTTGGCTGTCTACACGCGCATTCTCGACTGGTTCGAGTTCTGGCTGAACCACCGGATCGACTGCTCACCCGGACGCACCAGCCAATATACGCGCTGGCTCGCCATGTCGGGAGCGCCCTCACGAGCGGATCTGCGCTGTATCCCTGCCCAGGATTGATCGGCACCAGGCTTCCGCTTCAGTCAGCATCAACATGCGATGATGGCGCTGGGACTGGACAATGGCGGGGTGGGCCAAGGCCGATTCGACGGAATGACGGTCAATCACGCCATTCGATGCGAGAAGGCCGTCGAGCAGCATCGACCGGATCACTGCCCGGTTGCGTTCGAAGAGATGCGCGGTGAAGCCATCGGGTCCAGCTTTCGCGGTGCGGGCGACAATCCGTTCCGGCAAGTGACGGGAAAAGGCGGTCCGGGCGAGCGCACGATTGATGCCGCCTGCGCTCCATTCCCAACTGGGCACGCCGAGGCAGAACTCCACGACCGGCTGGCTGATGAGCGGGGCAATAACAGGCAGGGAAGATCCACGCCTATCCTCCTCTACATAGTTGCGGATGCGCATCAGCATGGAGATGTGCTGGGCTTTCCCCACCGGGCCGGCGAGACGTCCGTCAAGATGTGGATCGAGCATCTCCCGAACGAGATCCGCCCGCACGCCGCTCCCGAGCAGAGCGTCATCGCGTGCTCCATGATGAAATTGCGCCGGCCTCAGCAAGTCGTGGGCCACGAGCCGGGCAATCGTGAAGATATCCGCCCCGGTGATCCGGCACATATCGAGTGCCGTCCGCCAGGCACCACGGAACGGGCCTTCGCTTCGTATCCGATCGAGGATCGGCCGCACCGAATGAAGATAGCAGAAGACGTTGTCGCCCCCATTCCCGGTAAATGCCGCCCCCGCACCGGTCTGGGCCGCCGCGCCCGCAAGCCCTCGGCGCATCTCCTGCAGGAAGTATTTGCCGACGGGCCGCGGCAGATGCCCGGCTGATGGAGTGAGTAAATCTATGCGCTGTGGGTCATAGACGGCGTCGATAAGTCGTACACCCAGGTGCTTGGCGACAAGCCGCGCATAGGGCCGTTCGTCGCCACTCGGCTGCAGGGTTGCCATGGTGAAACAGTCGAAGGGCCGTCCTTCGAGTTTCAGCGCCGCGGCGACGATCGAGGAATCGAGCCCGCCGGAAGCGGCTACGAGCACACGCCGATAGGGCGCGGACAAGGCTGCCACCGAATGCCGGATAACCGCTTCGAGTTCATCTGGCCGAACCTGGGGCCTGTGCGGGCGGGCGTGACGCCAGGGGTCCCAAAGCAGCCGCGCCGGCGCGCCGCGGGCGTCCAAGGGCGTCGCGAACCCCGGTCGCAGTTCCGAGACATCCCGGAGGCAGGTCTGCACTCGCCGCAACGTCGGAGCCTGCAGGAACAGCGCCAGATCGTCCCAGGCAATGGCGAAGCCGCCTCTAGCCGCCTGTCCGAGAAGATCGATATCGGACGCCAACCAGATCTCACCGTCCAACGCCATCTTGTAGCAGGGCAAGAGGCCAGCGGGATCGCGCACCGCCCATAACGGTTCCTGCCCCGAGCCAGCGAGAAAGGCGCAATAGTTCCCCCAATAGTCACGGCAAAGGCGCACACCGGCATCGGACAGGATGCGTGCCGTCTCCGGCGCATCCAGGGAGCCGGCGATCGCCTGACCTTCACCCTTTCGGATAAGGCGCCCGATGACGGCGCCGCGCGCCCCGTGCAGTTGCACAACCGCGGTGCCCGGGGTCACGAACACATCGAGCCCGACCATCGGGACCTGGACCAAGGACGGGGATGGTGTTCCGCGCGACCGGGCTGAGGACGAGGATGGGCCGCCGGGTGGCGGGTAGCGGACGAGGAAGCGGTCGTCGCTCATATCCGTAGGATCGCGTCATATTTGCGGACTTCCTCGGGGGTATCGTTGAGAACGACGTCGCCCGCCTGAACCCAGGCGTGCGCCGTAAAGGGGATCGAACTGACGCCCAGGACGAGCTCCGCGTGAACGCCCGAGCGTACCAGGCGGGTTGCCAGCGCCAGTGATCGGGGAAGACAGCGATCCGCGTGCGCGAACAGCAATTTCGCCAGTTCAAATGCTCGGATGGCGGGCTCTGCACTACCGCCGTCGAGCTGGTGCGCCGGTTGACGCTTGGCCTTCAGCTGCCTGAGGCCGCGAAGGCAGACGGCGAGGCCATGGCGGCGCATACGATACATCGCCAGGCGCTGGTCGATAATCGCTCGCACGACGTCCAGACTGCCGCACCGGCCCTCCTTTATCGCAAGGGCCGCACTCCGAATTTCCGATGGGTCAACGGGCCTGATGTGTCCCGGCTCTGCTGACGGCAGGAGCACGGCCATATGGGCAAGGCGCCTGGCCGAGATAGCATCACAATCGCCGGTCGCCACGACTGCAGCAAATGCAGCTTCGAGCGTGCCTGACAGCGCAAAATATCGGTCCGCATGTTCGTCGAGAAAGACGAACTGGCCGCCGGAACAAACATAGCTGAGGCCCGGCCCAAGCTCATAGGACATGATGGACCCCTGGTCTTGGGTGGGCCCGATGGGGGGCCCCCCCCCGCTCAATAGGCCGCCACCCCCAGCCCCAAACGCGGGGTTTGAACCCCCG
>NZ_JASATQ010000007.1:0-122496 GCF_038440415.1 Sphingomonas sp. OTU376
GTGCAGGCACCGCCTTGTCGGCGCTGACCCTGGCCACCAGCCTCCTCGCCGTCCCCGCCATCGCGCCGGACACCGCGCCCCCCCCCCCCCCCCCCCCCCCCCCCCCCCCCCCCCCGCCCCCCCCCGCCCGCCCCCCCCCCCCCCCCCCCCGGGGAGCAGGTTAGAGGCAGCCGCTACAACCCCAGCGCCACCGCGCTCCAATAGGTGAGCCCCGCCGCGACATAGGCCAGCGCGAAGAGATAGCCGATCATGAACATCGGCCATTTCCAGCCATTGGTCTCGCGCCGCGTCACCGCGATCGTCGAGATGCACTGGGGCGCGAAGACGAACCACATCAGGAAGGCGAGCGCGGTCGGCAGCGTCCAGCGGGCGCGCAGATTCTCGGTGATCGTCGCCTCACCCCGCGCATCCTCGGGATTGTCGACCGCATAGACGGTGCCGATGGCCGCCACCGCCGCCTCGCGCGCCGCCATCGCGGGGAGCAGCGCCAGCGAGATGTCGTGGTTGAAGCCGATCGGCTTGACCACGACCTCGATCCCGCTCGCGATGCGGCCGGCGATCGAATATTCGCTTTGCTTCTGCCCGGCGGGCGCCTGGGGGAAGGTGGCGAGCAGCCAGAGGATCGCCACGGTCGCGGCAATGGTGGTGCCGGCGCGCTTGAGGAAGATCATCGCGCGCTGCCACAGGCCGAGCAACACGTCGCCGATGCGCGGCGCCTGGTATTTCGGCATCTCCATCATGAAGCCCGACGTCGCGCCCTTGGTCACCGTGCGGCGAAGCAGCAGCGCCGCGCCGAACGCGCCGGCGATGCCGAGGATATAGAGGCCGAACAGCACCAGCCCCTGCAGGCCTATACCCGGGAGGATCGCACGATCGGGGATCAGCGCGCCGATGATGATCGCATAGACCGGCAGGCGGGCCGAGCAGGTCATCAGCGGCGCGATCAGGATCGTGGTGAGCCGGTCCTTCTCGTCGGCGATGGTCCGCGTCGCCATGATGCCGGGCACGGCGCAGGCGAAGCTGGAAAGCAGCGGGATGAAGGCGCGGCCCGACAGGCCGACGCTGGACATCACCCGGTCCATCAGCATCGCGGCGCGGACCATGTAGCCGGTCGCCTCGAGCACCAGGATGAAGGCGAACAGGATCAGGATCTGCGGCAGGAACACCACGACCGCGCCGACGCCGGCGATCAGGCCCTGGGTGAGGAAATCGCGGACGAAGCCGGCGGGCAGCGCGCCCGAAACCGCGTCCTCGATCCAGGCTATGCCGGCCTCGATCCAGCCCATCGGCGCCTCGGCCCAGGCGAAGACCGACTGGAACATGACGAACATCAGCGCGAGCAGGATGATCGGCCCGGCGACCGGATGGAGCACGATCGCGTCGATCCGGTGCGTCCAGCGGCGCGCGGCGGTCTCGGAGATGGTGACCGCGGTGGCGATCTGGCGGGCGCGGCGCTGGAGCACGACCATCTCGTGCTGGACGCCGTCGCTCTTGCGCAGCTTGTGGTCACCGCGGACCACATCGCCCAGCCGCTCCTTGAGCATGTCGAGCCCACGCTTGCGCACCGCGACGGTGGCGACCACCGGCACGCCGAGCTCGCGCTCGAGCGCCTGGGGATCGAGGATCAGCCCGTCGCGCTCGGCCATGTCGACCATGTTGAGCGCGACCACCACCGGCAGGCCCAGCGCGATCAGCTGGAGCGTGAAGCGCAGGTGGTTGTCGAGATTGGTGGCATCGACGACGACGATGATCGCGTCGGGCAGCCGCTCGCCTTCCTGCTTGCCGACCAGCACGTCGCGGGTGACCTGCTCGTCGGGGCTCGAGGGATCGAGGCTGTAGGTGCCGGGCAGGTCGAGCAGCTCGACCGGGCGGCCATCGGGCAGCGAGAAGCGGCCGGCATGGCGCTCCACGGTGACGCCGGGATAGTTGCCGACCTTCTGGCGGGCGCCGGTAAGGGCATTGAACAGGGCGCTCTTGCCGGCATTGGGATTGCCGACCAGCGCAACCAGCGGGGCCGCGTTCATGACCGGGGGCTGACCTGGATCGCCGAGGCGACGTGACGGCGGAGCGCGACGGTCATCCGGCCGATGCGGCAGGCGATCGGCCCGCCGCCGAGCAGGCCGGACTTGTGGAGCAGCTCGACTTCCACGCCCTCATCGAGCCCCAGCTCGCGCAGGCGCCTGCCCTCGGGCTCGCTCAGCTTGCTCCAGTCGACAGTGGCGACGGCACCGGGCTTGTGGCGGGGCAGGCTGGCAAGCGGAATGGGCACGGGAATCGCAGCGGGGGCATTCATGCTGCGAGTCATTATCAATTGCGCCCGGGATGCGCCAGTGCGGTTTTATACGGCGGGATAGCGCAGCCGTCCGATGAAGCGCGACAGGCTGAAATGATGCTCGGGCGGGGTCAGCCACTTCGCCTTGGTCCGCTCGAACTGCATGATGTTCTCGATGCGGCGGGCAAGGAAGGCGCGGGTATCGGCCTGGCCTTCGCTCTCATCGTCGAGGAACACCGCGATCGTCGAGCCATAGACGGCGCCGAGCGTCATGCGCTTGGTATAATGGTTATAGTCGGTGGCGGTATCGCCCGCGGCACGCCAGATCGCATCGGCGGCGCGCCAGCCGAGCTTCGCGCCGCGCGCGGCGTTCTGCGGCATGGCGAGGATGGCGAGCGCCCGGCGCAGCGCCTCGCGGTGCGGAGCGGCGAGATCGAGCCGGGCCTCGACCAGGGCGGTGATGCGGGCGCGGATCTTCATCGCCGCCAGCTGCTCGGGCGTGAAACGGGCGAGCATCGCGGCATCGATATGGGCGAACCAGGCGTCGATCATCGCGACCGGGCCATCGGTGAAGGCGAGATGCGCGACATCGCGGTCGACGCCGAGCGTATCGGCGGCGGCGTCCAGCGCGCGGTTGTTCCAGCCGTCGAACGCCGCATTGGCCGCCACTTGCGGGGCAAGCGCGGCGCGCAGTTCGTCGAGAGTCGCGTCCTTCAGGTCCATCATTGCGATTTAACCCCCTCAGCTTCCGGCGCAAGCCGCGAGCCGCCGCTGCGCACCAGCACGAGCGCGATCGCGACGAGGACGGCACCGATGAAATCGGCCAGGCCGAGCTTCTCGCCATAGGCACTCCAGCCGACGATCCCGGCGACGATCGGCTGGGAGAGCAGGCCGATGCCGACCACCAGCGGCGGGAGATGGCCGATCGCGTAGATCATCAGCCCCTGCCCCACCACCTGGCTCGCCAGCGCGAGGCCGACCAGGATTCCCCAATGCTGGGGCCAGAAGGTCTCGCCCATCAGATGGGCAGCGAGCGCCAGCGGCAGGATGCCGGCGAGCGTGGAGAGCGCAAGCGCCGGGATCGGCGCCATCGCCTCGCGCGCCTTGCTCATCAGCACGAAATAGACGGTGTAGAGCGTGCCGGCGAGCAGGCAGAGCAGGTCGCCGACAAGATGATCGGGCGAGAGCTGGTAGGAGCGCCCGAGCAGCAGCCCGGCGCCGGCGGCGGCGAGCGCGAGCGCGAGGCCCTGCGTCCGCGTCGGCCACATGCGGGCGACGAGGAAGCCATAGATCGGGTACATCAGGGTCGCCGAATTGCCGAACAGCGTGGCGTTGGCGAGCGTGGTCTGCAGGATGCCGACATGCCAGCTCGCCAGATCTGCGGCGAAGGCGATGCCGCCCAGCGCGATCGCCGGCCACAGGCCGCCTGCCGCGGCGAAGGGGCGCTTCTGCCCGGCAAAGGCCAGCGCAATCAGGATCGGCGCGGCGATGGCGAGGCGCCAGAAACCGGCGGATACCGGCCCGACATCGGCAAGACGCACGAACCACGGCCCGAAGGCGAGCGCGATGTTGCCGGCAAGCAAGGCGAGGATCGGCAACGCAGAGCCGGTTTGCGGCGACGAAGCTTTTCTTGAAGGGGCGGGCCGATGCATGCGCCCCCTTAGCCACCTATTTGGCCGTCGTCACAGTCGTTAGGGAATTTGCGACGATGCCGAACCTGTTCGATCCGATCCAGCTGGGCGCGATCCATGCGCCGAACCGCCTGTTCATGGCCCCCCTCACCCGCGGCCGCGCGACGCGCGCGCATGTGCCGACGCCGATCATGGCGGACTATTATGCCCAGCGCGCCAGCGCCGGCCTCATCATCTCCGAAGCCACCGGCATCAGCCAGCAGGGCCTTGGCTGGGCCTATGCCCCGGGCCTGTGGAGCGACGCGCAGACCGATGCGTGGAAGCCGGTGGTCGAGGCGGTGCACGCAGCCGGCGGCCGCATCGTCGCCCAGCTGTGGCACATGGGCCGGCTGGTCCATCCCGATTTCCTCGGCGGCGAAGCCCCGGTCTCGGCCTCGGCGAACACCGCGCCGGGCAGCGTCCGCACCTATCCGGCCGAGGAGAGCGGCGAGATCAAGCGCCCCTATGCCCAGGCCCGGCCGCTGCGCACCGACGAGATCCCCGGATTGCTTGACGATTATGCCCGCGCCGCCCGCAACGCGATCCGCGCCGGCTTCGACGGGGTGCAGGTCCATGCCGCCAATGGCTATCTGATCGACAGCTTCCTGCGCGACAATTCGAACTTCCGCGAAGACCAGTATGGCGGCTCGATCCCCAATCGGGTGCGGCTGCTGAAGGAAGTCACCCAGCGCGTGGTCGACACGATCGGCGGCGATCGCACCGGCGTGCGGCTCTCGCCCAATGGCGAAGTGCAGGGCATCAACGACAGCAACCCGGCGCCACTGTTCGAAGCGGCGGCGGCGACGCTCGACGAGATCGGCATCGCCTTTCTCGAGATGCGCGAGCCGCGCCCGGGCGGCACGCGCGGCCTGCCCGATCATCCGCCGGTCCATCCGGGGATGCGCAAGGTCTTCAAGGGGCCGCTGATCCTCAACGCCGATTATCACCTCGACGACGCCCAGGCCGCGCTCGATGCGGGCGAGGCCGATGCGATCGCCTATGGCCGCACCTTCCTGGCCAATCCGGACCTGCCGCTGCGCCTGCGTGAGCGCCTGCCGCTCAACCCGCAGCGCGAGGAGCTGTTCTATATCGGCGGGACCGAGGGCTATACCGACTATCCCGCCTGGGATGCCAAGGCCGCCTAAGGCTGCTTGATGTCGATCCGCATCTCGTAGCTGGATGCGCCGAGCGGCTTGAACCTGCCCACGAAGCTGTCGACCCAGGGGCCGCTGCCGCCGTCGCGGACGAGCAGCTGGCGGCCCTGGTGGCGAACGCTGACCCGGTAATCGTCGAACGGCACGCCCGTCGCCACCCAGCCCTCTCCGGTCTGGCGCAGGCGGCGGGTGAGCGGTGCGCCGCCCTTCGAGGGGACCAGCGTCACCTCGACTTCGCCGAGCGGGGTGAAGTCCATCACCGCGGTCTGCACCAGCACGATGCCGCCGACGCCGTAGCTGCTCTCGCCGCTGCCTTCGGTATAGCCGAGCCGGAAGTTGCGCACGGTCGCGGCGGTGCTGGCGAAGTTCGCTTCATTGGTAGGGATCAGCTTCACCTGGATGCGCTGCCCGTTGACGTTGAGCGTGGCATAGCCGGAGACGCTGTATTCGCCCGGCGCCATGTCGGCGACGCGGATCCGGTAGGTGCCGTTGGGGCCGGTCCTGGTGCCGCGCTGGTGGCTGGCGCCATATTGCATCGCCCGGCCGCCGCCGAAGGACTGGTAGTTCACATAGATCTCGGCGCCGGCGACCGGCCTGCCCTGGTCATCGACCACCCGGCCGCTCACGCTGCCCTGCTGGGCCTGGGCCTGGCTGGGCGAGGGCGCGCAGGCACAGCCGAGCGAGATCAGGGCAAAGGCAATGGCATAGCGGAACATGGATCCCTCCCGAAGGTGTCCCGCGCGGGCTGCCGCGCGGGAGGATCGGGAGCAATCGAACCGCGACGGGCGCGGACCATGTCTCGACGGAGCTATTGCGGCCGGTCGATCGCGGTCAGCCAGGTAGCGCCGGCGGTGCGCAGGCCGGCGCGGGTCTTGGGATTGAACGCCAGGAAGCCGAGCACCAGCAGGATCGGCCAGCCGATCAGCGTGACGAAGAAGCCCAGGACGACAAGACCGATCAGCAGCACCGCAACAAGCTGCGTGACTCCGTCCTGGTCGAGCCGGATACGCCGCGGCCCCTCGCCATCATACCAGCGCGCGCTGACGAAACTGAATCCCTCCCCTCCAGCATAGCGCCCAAGGGGTTCGGGCGCGCCTGACGGGCGGGGTGGGGATTGAACCTGTGATTGCGGTCGCGGTGCTTCCATGGCGCGCCGCCGGTCCGCAAATAGTTCGGGCCTGGATACGACAACAGGCGGGGAGGAAGACCGCCCCGCCTGCGTATCGATCACGATCAGGCGACGCCCCTGCTCCACTACACGGTAGCGGGTCGGGGGCATGTCCATCGGATCAGCCGAACTTGCTCTTGAGCGCCAGCATCGCCAGCGCCGCCTTGGCAGCCTCGCCGCCCTTGTCCTTCTCGTCCGGCTTGGCGCGGGTGAGCGCCTGGGCCTCGTTCTCGACAGTGAGGATGCCGTTGCCGATCGGCAGCGAATCCATCGCCAGCGCCATCAGGCCGCGGGCGCTTTCGTTCGAAACGACCTCGAAGTGATAGGTCTCGCCGCGGATCACCACGCCAAGCGCGACGAACGCGTCGTAGCGGCCGCTCTCCGCCGCCATCGCCACCGCGCCGGGAATCTCGAGCGCGCCGGGGACGGTGATGGTCTCGTGGCTGTGGCCCGCTTCCTCGATCGCGGCGCGCGCGCCTTCGAGCAGCAGGTCATTCAGATGCGCGTAGAAACGCGCTTCGACGATCAGGACACGTGCCAAGTCATTCTCCGGTATCGATGGGACGCTCGCCGACGATCGACAGGCCATAGCCGTCGAGTCCCACGAGCGTGTGGTGCGTATTGGTGAGCAGGACCATGTCCTGCACGCCGAGTTCGGTGAGGATCGTCGCGCCGACGCCATAGTCGCGCAGCTCGTCCATGTCCTTTTCCTCGAGCGTGCCGGCGCGTGCCTGGAGCGCGACGGTGAACTGATCGGGGCGCGGCTTGTTGATCACCACGACCACGCCAGAACCCTCCTCGGCAATGAGCTCCATCGACCGGCGCAGCAGACCGCCGCGCGCACCGCCCTCGCCGAAGATGTCGGAGAAGGGCGACAGCGCGTGCATGCGGACGAGCGTGGGCTTGGCGGGATCGATCTTGCCCTTGACCAGCGCGACCTGCTCGCTCTCGGTTGCCTTGTTCCAGAAAGTCAGCGCGGTCCACTCGCCGCCCCACTCGCTCTCGAACCGCGTCTCGGCACGCTTCTCGACGAGATGGTCGTGGCGGCGGCGATAGGCGATCAGGTCGCGGATCGTGCCGAGCTTGAGATTGTGGAACTGGGCGAAGGCGATGAGATCGTCGAGACGGGCCATGGTGCCGTCGTCCTTCATGATCTCGCAGATCACACCCGACGGATTGAGCCCGGCAAGCCGCGCCAGATCGACCGCAGCCTCGGTATGGCCGGTGCGGACGAGAACACCGCCGTCCTTGGCGATCAACGGGAAGACATGGCCGGGCGAGGTGATCGCATCCGGACCGTTGGTCGCATCGATCGCCACCGCGACGGTGCGCGCACGATCGGCGGCGGAGATACCGGTCGAGATGCCTTCCTTCGCCTCGATCGAGACAGTGAAGGCGGTGCCCAGCGGGGTGCCGTTGATGCGTGCCATCGGCTCCAGCTGAAGCTGTCGGCCGCGCTCGGCGGTAAGCGCCAGGCAGATCAGGCCACGGCCGAAGCGCGCCATGAAATTGACCGCGTCGGGCGTCGCCATCTGGGCGGGGATGACGAGGTCGCCCTCATTCTCACGGTCCTCGTCATCGACGAGGATAACCATGCGGCCGTTACGGGCCTCGTCGATCAGCTCCTCGGGCGAGGAGAGGAAACCATGCTTCAGGCGGGCGAGTTCAGGCTTTGCCACGGAGCGCCTCCATGCGCTGCAGGTAACGGGCGAGCACGTCGATCTCGAGATTGACGGCCTGCCCTGCTTCAAGTGCGCCGAACGTGGTAACGGCGGCGGTGTGCGGAATGATGTTGAGGTCGAACTCGACGCCGGCATCGGTGTCGCGCACCGCATTGACGGTGAGCGAGACGCCATCGACGGTGATCGAGCCCTTGGGCGCGACATAGGGCGCTAGCTCGGGGCCGGCGGCGATCACGATGTGATGCGAGCCGCCGATCTCCTCGATCGACTTGACCGTGCCGATGCCATCGACATGGCCGGTGACGATATGGCCGCCCAGCTCGTCGCCGAGCTTGAGCGCGCGCTCCAGGTTGAGCTTGCGGCCCGAGGTCCACATGCCCTCGGCCGTGCGGCTGATCGTCTCGCCCGACACGTCGAACGCGACCCAGGCCGGGCCCTTGTCGACCACGGTCAGGCAGACGCCCGAGCAGGAGATGGACGCACCGAGATCGATGCCCCCGGTTTCATAGGCGGTGGAGACGCGGACATGCAGGTCGCCCTGCTTCTCGGTTGCCTCGACGGTGCCGATATCGGTGACGATTCCAGTAAACATCAGGCGCGCTCGTAGGCCTCCATCCTGTCCTTGCCAAGCATGCGGCTTTCTACCAGCCGCCAGCGATCCTGGGCATCGCCCAGCCGGGTGAGACCAATATCCCCAAGCGCCGGCCGCCCGTCGCCGCCGATCAGGATCGGCGCGCGGTAGAGCAGCAGCCGATCGACCAGGTCGGCGCGCAGGAAGGACGCTGCGGTCTCGGCCCCGCCCTCGACGAACAGATGGTTGATGCCCTCCAGCTTCGCAATGTCCGCCGGGGATTTCAGTTCACCGGCAGCAGAAAGCACCAGCCTGCGCGGCGAACGATCCTCGAGGCCGGGCAGGCGGACGTCGAGCCGGGGGGTGTCGATCTCCATCGTCCGCCGGCCGACCAGGATCGCCTCGTGCCGGGCACGCTCGAGATGGGTATGCGCCCGCGCCTGTTCACCGGTGATCCATTTGCTCTCGCCCGAAGCAAGCGCGATGCGGCCGTCGAGCGAGGTGGCGAGCTTGAGCGTGACGAACGGGCGCCCCCGCTCCAGCCGGGTGAGGAAACCGGCCATCGAACGCCGCGCCTCTTCGGTGCGGACGCCTTCGGTCACTTCGATTCCGGCGGCACGCAGGCGGGCGGTCCCTGCCCCATTGGTGCGTGGATCTGGATCGCCAAGTGCGATTACCACGCGGGCGACGTCGGCAGCGGCCAGCAGGTTGGAGCAGGCCGGTCCGCGCACCGACTCATGCGCGCAGGGTTCGAGCGTGACGTAGGCAGTTGCGCCGCGCGACTTCTTGCCGGCCTGCGCCAGTGCCATCGCTTCGGCATGCGGCCGGCCGCCGGGTTGGGTCCAGCCGCGTCCGACGGCGATTCCATCGCGCACGATCACGCAGCCGACATTGGGATTGGGCGCAGTCCGCCCCCTGCCCCGCTCCGCCAGCGCGAGCGCAGCCCCCATCCAGCGCGTGTCGCTCAGAAGCCGTGCTGGGTCAGCCAATCGTCATATTTCTTGAATTCGGCCTGACGCTTCTTCTGCGCCGCCTCATATTCGGCCTTGCGCTTCAGCTCCTCGGGCAGGTCCTTGGCCTGCTGCGCCTTGATATCGGCGTCGCTGCGATCGAGGCGCCATTGCTGCACATAGATGATGTCGCGCTTGTAGGGCGCCTCGACGGCCGAATCCTTCACGAACATGTAGAGGATCACCAGCGTGACCACCATGGCGAGCATCATGAACCACAGCTCATAGGTCTTGCGGGTGGCAAGCCAGCGCCTGAAATCGCCAAAGGCGAGCAGCGGGTTGAATCTCTTGAGGTAGTCCATCTTGGTGCCGAAGATAGGAGCGCGGGGGCCCGAGAGCCAGCCCCCGCGCTATCAAGAACGTCCCGTTACTGGTCCTTGATCTCGAAGGTGACGCTGAGCGTCATCCAACTTTCCTCCGCGACGCCGCCGCGCGTCGCCGGCTTGAAGCGCCATTTGGACAGTGCCTGGCGCTTGGTCGCGTCGAAGAAGGCGGCGCTGGTGGCACTGACCTGCTCGACCGATTTCACTCGACCATCGGCGCCGACCAGCACCCGGACCGAGACGCGTCCGTCGCGCTGGGCACGCAGTTCGGAGGCGGGATAGGCGGGCTGGAAGTCCTCGGCGTAGCGCGGGTCACGGCGCGCGCCGACCAAAGGCAGCACCGCGGGCTCGACGCGCGGTTCCGGCTTGAACACCGGGCCAGTTTCGACCGGCTTGCTGTTGTCCGGTGTGACCGACGGGATATCCGGCGTGGTTTCGATCCTGTTGTCGGTGGGCATGGTCTTGATGACCGGATCGGGCGCAGTGACGGGCGGCTGCATTGCCGGCTTGGGATCGGGCTTGGGCTGTTCCTTGGGTTTCTCGACCGGCGGCGGCAGCCGCTCCTCGACCGGATAGGTGGTGAGGGTGGTGTCCCTGATGATCCGGACGAAGTTGGGCGAGGAATAGATCATCCCGATGATGATCGCCCCGCTGAAGAGCAGCGACGCCCCGATACTGACGGTGCGCGATTGCTGGGGCCGGTAGCGAGTTTCAGCGTACATGGCGTTGCACTCCATCTCCATTGCCGGACTGAGCCGACTCCAGTGATGATACAACATTACATTTTGCGTGCAAATGTTTTTGCGATCATGTGCCGCGCAGGCGCTCCAGGGCAGCATCCTTGCCGATCAGCGGGAGCAAAGCCGCCATGTCCGGGCCATGCTCGCGGCCGGTAAGGGCGAGGCGCAGGGGCAGGAACAGCGCGCGGCCCTTGCGGCCGGTCGCTTCCTTGAGCGCGCCGGTGAGCGCCGGCCAGGGGTCTGCCCAGTCGAGCCCGGTGGCGATCCCGGCGGCCTGGGCGAGGAAGGCGCGGTCCTCCTCGGCGATCTCGGCATGCACCGGGCCTTCGACCACCTGCCACCAGTCGGCGGCTTCGGCGACAGTGGAGAGGTTGGGGCGGATCGCGTCCCAGCCTGCTTCGCTCATGCCGGCGGGCAGGCGATCCTGCACGGCTGCATAGCCGAGCTGGTGGACGATGCGGGCGTTGAGCTGGGCCAGTTCCTCCTCGTCGAACCGCGCGGGCGCGCGGCCGAACCGGGCGAAGTCGAAGCTTTCGACCAGCGGCGCCGAATCGACAAAGGGCTCGACGGGATCGCTGGTGCCGAGTCTGGCTAGCAGGGCGCGCAGGGCCTGGGATTCGATCCCTGCTCCGCGGAAATGATCCAACCCGAGCGAACCGAGCCGTTTGGAGAGCTTGCCTTCGCTGCCGGTGAGCAGGGCCTCATGGGCAAAGCGGGGCGGCTCGGCACCGAGCGCGGCGAACATCTGGAGCTGGGTCGCGGTATTCGAGACATGATCCTCGCCCCGCACGACATGGCTGATGCCCATATCGATATCGTCGATCACCGAGGGGAGCAGATAGAGCCAGCTGCCGTCGGCGCGGCGCACCACCGGATCGCTCATCGTCTTCGGATCGAAGCGCTGCGGGCCGCGGACCATGTCGTCCCACTCGATCATGGCGTCATGGTCGAGCTTGAAGCGCCAGTGCGGGCGGACGCCCTCGGCCTCCAGCTTCGCCTTGTCCGCATCGCTCAGCGCCAGCGCAGCGCGGTCATAGACCGGCGGCAGGCCGCGCCCGAGCAGCACCTTGCGCTTGAGCTCCAGCTCCTGCGCCGTCTCGTACGCCGGATAGACCCGCCCCGCGGCCGCCAGCTCGGCCAGCCGCGCCTCGTAGCGATCGAACCGGGCCGACTGGCGTTCCTCGCCATCGGGATGCAGCCCCAGCCAGGCGAGATCAGCGCGAATCGCCGCGACGAAGCGCTCCTCCGAGCGCTCGCCATCGGTATCGTCGATCCGCAGCAGGAACCGCCCGCCATGCCGCTTCGCG
Organism: Sphingomonas sp. OTU376; assembly: GCF_038440415.1. Taxonomy (NCBI): domain Bacteria; kingdom Pseudomonadati; phylum Pseudomonadota; class Alphaproteobacteria; order Sphingomonadales; family Sphingomonadaceae; genus Sphingomonas; species Sphingomonas sp. OTU376. The sequence continues at coordinate 11,898 of NZ_JASATQ010000007.1, forward strand.
AACATCCAGTTGTGGAGCGCGGTGCGGATATTGCCGACATGGAGCGTGCCGGTGGGGCTCGGCGCGAAGCGGGTGGTGACGGTCATGTGCTGCCCTTAGCCGTGCCGTGAAAGCCACGCCACCGATGCATTAGCCGTGTATAAGCACTTCCCCGTCTTGCCCCGCCGGGAATCGGCTGACAAAGGGGCGCAACGGGACACGCTGGAGATTTTCGATGAAATTGTTGGCCGGCAATTCGAACGCGCCGCTCGCCAAGGCGATCGCCGAGTATCTCGAGATTCCGCTGACCCAGGCGAATGTCCGCCGCTTCGCGGATGAGGAGATCTTCGTCGAGATCCTCGAGAATGTCCGCGGCGAGGACGTCTTCGTGCTCCAGTCGACCAGCTATCCGGCGAACGACAACCTGATGGAGATGCTGATCATGATCGATGCGCTGAAGCGTGCATCGGCCAAGCGCATCACCGCGGTGCTCCCCTATTTCGGCTATGCCCGCCAGGACCGTAAGCCGGGTCCGCGCACGCCGATCTCGGCCAAGCTGGTCGCCAACCTGGTGACCACCGCCGGCGCCGACCGTGTCCTCTCGGTCGACCTGCATGCCGGGCAGATCCAGGGCTTCTTCGACATTCCGACCGACAATCTCTTCGCCGCACCGGTGATGAGCGCCGACATCCACAGCCGCTTCCCCGACAAGAAGTGGATGGTGGTCTCGCCCGACGTGGGCGGCGTGGTCCGCGCCCGCGCGCTGGCCAAGCGGCTGGAGAACGCTCCGCTCGCCATCGTCGACAAGCGCCGCGAGCGCCCGGGCGAATCGGAAGTGATGAACATCATCGGCAATGTCGAAGGGCGCTTCTGCATCCTGATCGACGACATCGTCGATTCGGCGGGCACGCTGTGCAACGCCGCCGCCGCGCTCAAGGCGGCGGGCGCCGAGGACGTGGTCGCCTATTGCACGCACGGCGTGCTTTCGGGCGGTGCCGTCGCCCGGGTCGATGGTTCGGCGCTGGCCGAGCTGGTCATCACCGACTCGATCGGCAACCACGCCGTGATCGCCGAGAGCAGCAAGATCCGCCACCTGACGATCGCGCCGCTGCTTGCCGAAGCGGTCAAGCGCATCGCGGACGAGAGCTCGGTCTCCAGCCTGTTCGACTGATCTGCTTCCCCTCCCTGGAAGGGAGGGGAGTTCAGCGGATCGCCTCGGCGACGAGAGCGATGCCGACGCCGATCATCAGCACATAGATCGCGGTATAGAAGCGCGCCGCATCGACCTTGCGCACCAGCCAGACGCCGGCGACGGTGGAGACCAGCGCGAGCGGCAGCAGCGCGGCCGAGGTCATGAGGTTGGCCCGGGTGAACTGGCCGAGCGCGAGATAGGCCGGCACCTTGATCCAGTTGGTCGCGGCGAAGAAGATCGCGGTGGTGCCGACAAGCACGTCGCGCGGCAGGTTGCGCGGCAGCACCCAGAGCTGGAAGGGCGGCTGGCCGGCATGGGCGATCTGGCTGGTGAAGCCCGAGGCGATTCCGAACAGCGATCCGATCCAGTCCGGCCAGCGCGCGGTGTCCCTGGGCGTCGCGTTGCGGGCGGCCCAGAGCCGATAGGCGCCGAACAGGATCGAGATCGCCCCGACCATCGCCATCACTGCCGCCGACGAAACGCTGGCCGCGAACCAGTAACCGAGCGCGATGCCGAGCATCGAGCCTGGCAGCATCCAGCCGAGCAGCCGCCAGTCGACCGTGCGGCGGAACGCCCAGACGCCGACCACGTCCTGCGCGATCAGGATCGGCAGGGTGATCGCGGCGGCGCGGACCGGATCGATCGCGAAGGCGAGCAGGGGGAGGGAGAGGGCGCCCATGCCGGCGAACCCGCCCTTGCTGAGCCCGAGCAGGATCACCGCGGGCACGGCGAGCGCGTAGAAATGCCAATCGGTAATCATGGCGCAGGCGCTACGGACAAATGCCGGCAAGCGAAAGTGGGCGCTGCGATCCTCCTTCGTCATGCTGAACTTGTTTCAGCATCCAAGGCGCCGCGAGGGATATCGTTCGTGGATAGTTGGACCCTGAAACAAGTTCAGGGTGACGGGGAATTGCGGGTAGCGCTGCCCTTCGGCGCCATCGGAGGTTGGCGCGGGGCGGCGTCATGCGCCTTCGCCTGAGACCCCGGCTTTCGCCGGGGTGACGGTTAGGTTAGGGGCAGGGTCCATGGCAGAGGATCGCAGCGGGCAAACCGTCGTCATGTTCATTTCCGCGCGCACCGGCACGGACCCGGCGGGCTATGCGGAGGCCGCGGCGCGGATGGATGCGCTGGCGGCGCAGCAGCCGGGCTATCGCGGCGTCGATCATGTCGGCAACGACCAGGCCCAGGCGATCACGCTCAGCTATTGGGCCGACGAAGCCAGCGCCGTGGCCTGGCGCCAGCATCCCGAACATGCCGAGACGCGCGAGGCCGGGCGCGGGCGCTGGTATAGCTGGTACATGCTCCATGTCGCCGAGATCGGGCGCAGCTATAGCTGGCAGCGACCGTGAAGTTCCGGCGGGTCGACGGCACCTTCGGGCTGCTGTTCACCGTCATGCTCGTCATCGCGGCGGGCAATACCGCGCTGCAATCGGTGCTGCCGGCGCTCGGCCGCTCGCTCCATGCGCCCGACAGCGCCGTCGCCGCGGTCTTCTCGGTCTCCGCCCTGCTCTGGGTGATCTCCGCCCCCTTCTGGGCCAACCGGTCCGACCGGCATGGCCGCCGCCTGATGGTGCTGATCGGCATCGCCGGCTTCACCGTGTCGCTGGGCCTGTGCGGCCTGTGCCTGGCGCTGGGGATCAATGGCTGGCTGGGGCCGGTGGCGACCTTCATCGCCTTTGTCGCCGGACGGGTGATCTACGGGACCTTCGGATCGGCGGCGCCGCCGGCGGTGCAGGCGATCGTCGCCGGGCGGACCAGCCGCGAGGAGCGGACCCAGGCGCTGACCCTGCTCGCGTCCGCCTTCGGACTCGGCACGATCCTGGGCCCGGCGATCGCACCCTATCTTGTGATGGGGCATCTCTGGCCGGGAGGACCCTTGATAGGGCTCGCCGGCCCCGCCTTTGCCGCCAGCGCGATCGGCGCGGTGATCTGGATCGCCGCCGCCCGGGGCCTGCCCAAGGACGAGGGCCATGCCCATGGCGCCGCGATCTCCTATCCCTCGATCGGCGGGCAAGGCACCGGCGCCACGGTGACCGCCGCCACCGCCGAGGAGACCAGCGAGAATGTCCGCTATTTCGATCCGCGCATCCGCGCCTGGATCATCGCGGGCCTGATCATCGGCCATGCCCAGGCGATGACCGGCCAGGCGATCGGCTTCCTGGTGATCGACCGGATGCAATTGCCCCCGGTGGAAGCGCTGCACCCGACCGGGCTGGTGCTGATGATCGGCGCCGGCGCGTCGCTGCTCGCGCAATGGGGACTGATCCCGATGCTCGACCTGCGCCCGCGCGCGCTGATCCTGACGGGTGCCGCGCTGGGGCTGCTCGGCTGCGTGGCGACCGGCACCGCGACGACGCTGTACGGCATCGCGATGGGCTATGCGCTGATCTCGCTGGGGATGGGCTTCGCCCGGCCGGGATTCACCGCTGGCGCCTCGCTGGGGGTGGGGGCGGAATCGCAGGGATCGGTGGCGGGCAAGGTCACATCGGTGAACGGCGCGGCGTTCGTGCTCGGGCCATCGATCGGGGTGGGGCTATACGAGGTGTGGCGGCCGCTGCCGTACCTGACCGCGGCGGGGGCGCTGGGGTGCCTGCTGGTCTATGCCTGGGTGGCGACGCGGCGGGCATGAACGCGCCTCCCCTCCCTTCCAGGGAGGGGATCGAGGGGTGGGTAGAGGCCTGGCAATACGGATGCCGCATCGCCAGGCCATTCCGGAACGCGAGCACTCCACCCACCCCCAGCCCCTCCCTTGCAGGGAGGGGAGCGATAGGGGTCAGTCCGCACCCTTCGGGCCGCGGCCCTGGAGCATGCCGGGAGCGATGAACCCCAGCGGCTGGATCGCCGAGGCCTGCTGCTTCAGCCGGCCCGACATCGCCTGGTACTCATTCTCCATCTCGGGCGTGACCGTGGCGCGCGAATCGGCGAGTGCCTCGTCGAAATGCGCCTGCGTCACTTCCTTGGTCTGGAGCGACTGGCGCAGCGCGACCAGGCCGGCGCGGCGGACTACATCCTCCAGATCGGCACCGGTATAGCGCTCGGTCTGCTCGGCGATCGCCTTGAGATCGACGTCGCCGGCGAGCGGCATCTTCTCGGTCTGGATGCGCAGGATCCTTTCCCGTCCGGCAGCATCGGGCACGCCGACATAGATCAGCTCGTCGAACCGTCCGGGACGCAGCAGCGCCGGGTCGATCAGGTTCGGCCGATTGGTCGCCCCGATCACCACCACAGACTGCAGCTCCTCGAGCCCGTCCATCTCGGACAGGATCGTATTGACCACGCGCTCGGTCGCCTGGGGCTCGCCCAGGCCGCCGCCACGCGCCGGCACCAGCGAATCGAGCTCGTCGATGAAGATCACGCAGGGCGCGACCTGGCGGGCACGGGCGAACAGGCGCGCAATCTGCTGCTCCGATTCGCCATACCATTTGCTGAGCAGGTCGCTCGACTTGGTGGCGATGAAGTTCGCCTCCGCCTCGCGCGCGACGGCCTTGGCGAGCAGGGTCTTGCCGGTACCCGGCGGCCCATAGAGCAGGAAGCCCTTGGCCGGGCGGATGCCGAGGCGGCGGAACGCGTCGGGATCCTTGAGCGGCAGCTCGACGCCTTCCTTGAGCCGCATCTGGGCATCGTCGAGCCCGCCGACATCCTCCCAGCGGACGCGCGGCGCCTCGACCATCACTTCGCGCATCGCCGAAGGCTGGACGCGCTTGAGTGCCTCGAGGAAGTCCTCGCGGGTGACGGCAAGGGTATCGAGCACCTCGGGCGGGATCGTGCCCTTCTCCAGATCGAGCTTCGGCATGATCCGGCGCACCGCCTCGATCGCCGCCTCGCGGGCGAGCGCCGACAGGTCGGCGCCGACAAAGCCGAAGGTGGTGCGGGCGAGCTCGCCGAGATCGACCTTGTCGCCGAGCGGCATGCCGCGGGTGTGGATGCCGAGAATCTCGCGGCGGCCCCGCTCGTCCGGCACGCCGACGACGATCTCGCGGTCGAACCGGCCCGGCCGGCGCAGCGCCTCGTCGATCGCATCGGGGCGATTGGTCGCGGCGATGACGACGATGTTGGCGCGCGCCTCGAGCCCGTCCATCAGCGTGAGCAGCTGGGCGACGAGGCGCTTCTCCGCCTCGCCCGAAACCTGGCCGCGCTTGGGCGCGATCGAATCGATCTCGTCGATGAAGACGATCGACGGCGCCGCCTTGGCCGCTTCCTCGAAGATCTGGCGCAGGCGCCCCTCCGATTCGCCATAGGCCGAGCCCATGATCTCGGGCCCGTTGATCAGGAAGAACTGCGCGTCCGACTCGTTGGCGACGGCGCGGGCGAGCCGCGTCTTGCCGGTGCCGGGCGGGCCATGGAGGAGCACGCCCTTGGGCGGATCGACGCCCAGGCGCTGGAAGAGCTCGGGATAGCGCAAGGGAAGCTCGACCATCTCGCGGAGCTGGTCGATCGTGCCGGCCATGCCGCCGATATCGTCATAGGTGACGTCGGCGCGGCGGCCGTCGCCGCCGACCTCCTCATATTCGGGGCGCAGCTCGACCTCGGTATTCTCGTCGATATGGACGATGCCCTTGGGGCTGGCCGAGACGACGTTGAGGCGAATCTCCTGCAGCGCATAGGCGGGCGCGCGGAGGAACTGGGCGACCTGGGGCGGGATGTCCGCGCGCTGCTGGGCGTTCGTGTTGACGACATCGCCCTGGGCCAGCGGGCGCTGGAAGAAGACGCGCTTGAGCGCCTCGCCGCTGCCCTGGAGGCGGAGATTCTGCTGGGCAGGCGCGAACACCACGCGAGTCGCGGGCTTGGACACCGCCTTGCGCACCTCGACGAAATCGCCCGAGCCGACGCCGGCATTGGCGCGCTGGAGGCCGTCGATGCGCAGGATCTCGAGGCCCTCGTCCTCGGCATAGGGCAGCACGGCAAGCGCCGGGGTGGCGCGCTTGCCGACGATCTCGATCACATCGCCTTCGGTGAGGCCGAGCCGCGCCATCAGGGCGCGCGGCAGATGCGCGAGGCCACGGCCGCTGTCCTCGGGCCGGGCATTGGCAACTTGCAGCTTGATCGGCTGCGCTTCTTCGTCCGCCATGTTTCTGTTCTCCGCAGGCGTTGTGCGGGGAACATGGGGTGCGGATTTCGCCGCCGCAACGGCGGAGGCGGCAGCGCCCGGCACCGGGCATGGCCCGGCGCGAATCGCGCGGCCAAAAAAAAGGCCGATCTCGAGGACCGGCCGGGAAAGTTTTAGGAGAGGATGCCTGAAAGGCACGTGCTTTGTGCAGTGCGGCCGGTTTTTGTGCAAGTGCGAAAAGAAACATTAACGCGTGCACAACTTGCAATCGGTGATAACAAAGGTGATATATGGCTAACACCCAAAAGGGCATTGGCGTGGAGCAAAACCCACGCCAAGGATAATGACGCAGCGCAACAAAAAGAGAGCGAGATGCGACGACTTCCTCCCCTGACGGCAATCGAGGCGTTCGTGCAGGTCGCGCGACTGGGATCGATCAAGGCTGCCGCCGAGGAGCTGGCGCTTTCCTCGCCGGCACTGAGCCGCCGCGTCCAGGCGCTCGAACGCTTCATCGGCAAGCCGCTGTTCGAGCGGCGCCACCAGGCGCTCAAGCTCAACGACGACGGCGACCGGCTGCTCGGCATGATCGCCCCGGCGCTCGATACCATGGCGGATGCAGTGGAGACGATGACCAGCGGCACCGAGCTGCTGCGCCTGCGCCTCGGCCTGTTGCCGCTGTTCGCGACCCAGCGGCTGATGCCGCACATGGGCGACCTCAAGCGCAAGCATCCCGAGCTGCACCTCGACGTCGACACCGGCGGCCATGCGGTGGCGCGGCTGGGCGACGGGCTCGACGCGGCGATCGTGGTGGCGCGCGACATCGACCCGACGCTCTACGCCAAGCGGCTCGACCGCAACCGCGTCTATGTGATCGGCGCGCGGTCGTTGCTGGAAGGGGCCGACCCGATCACCCGGCCGGAGCAATTGTCGAAGCTGACCGCGCTGGTCCACCGCGACATGGCGGATACGTTCACGGCATGGCGCGCGGCGGCGGGGCTCTCGGAGCAGGAAATCGAGCCGGCCGCGATCGACCATTTCGATTCGGGCACGCTGATGCTCGAGGCGGCCGCGCAGGGCTTGGGCGTCGCCTTCATGCTCGAATCGCATTTCGAGGCGGCGCGCGACGACCGGCTGGTCCAGCTCTTCGACCTGACCGTGGAGAGCGATTACAGCTACTGGTTCGTCTGCCGCCCGCGCGCGCTGACCACGCGGCCGGTGAAGCTGTTCCACGACTGGCTGATCGACGTGCTCGAAGCCGATCGCGTCGCCTAGATACAAAAAGCCCCTCCGGATCGGGAGGGGCTCTTCGTTCGATCAGGCCTCGGTACGGGCCTTGACGATCTTGCCCGGCTCGCGCGGCGGCTCGCCCTTGGGAAGCGCATCGACATGCTCCATGCCCTCGGTGACCACACCCCAGACGGTGTACTGGCCGTCGAGGAAGGTCGCGTCGTCGAGGCAGATGAAGAACTGCGAGTTGGCGCTGTTCGGATCCATCGTGCGCGCCATCGAGCAGACGCCGCGGACATGCGGCTCGCGGCTGAACTCGGCGGGCAGGTTGGGCAGCTTCGAGCCGCTCATGCCGGTGCCGGTGGGATCGCCGCCCTGCGCCATGAAGCCGTCGATCACGCGGTGGAAGATCACGCCGTCATAAAAGCCTTCGTCGGCAAGGGTAGCGATGCGCTCGACATGCTTGGGAGCGAGATCGGGACGCAGCTGGATGTGCACGTCGCCGGTATCGAGGGTCATGACGAGCTTGGTGGGTTCGGACACGCAGATTACTCCTGAGAAGGATTTGCACTGCACCTAGTAGCGCGCGGGGCGACTTGCAAATCACGGCCGGCAATGGCAGCGGCGAAGGAGGGGCGAACAAGGGAGGTCGAACCGTGAGCGAGACCGAACTTCAGGCGGACAACAGCGCGCCCGAGCCCCAGCTCGACGAGGATGATCGGCTGCGCCCCGAGTTCGTCGATGCGGTGCTCGACGCGGTCCATGACGGCGATGCCGCGCGCGCGCACGAACTGGCCGAGCCGCTCCACCCCGCCGACATCGCCGACCTGGTCGAGCTTGCGCCGTCCGAGGAACGCCCCGCGCTCGTCGCCGCGATCGCGGACCTGATCGACGGCGACGTGCTGGCCGAGATGAACGACTGGGTCCGCGAAGCGCTGGTCGAGTCGCTCACCGCCACCCAGGTCGCCGACATCGCGGCCGAGCTCGATACCGACGATGCCGTCGCGATCATCGAGGACATGGATGTCGAGGACCAGCGCGAGGTGCTGCGCGCGCTGGACCCCGACGACCGCGCCGCGATCGAGGAAGCGCTCTCCTATCCGGAGGAATCCGCCGGCCGCCTGATGCAGCGCGAGCTGATCGCGGTGCCCGAGCATTGGAGCGTGGGCGACGTCCTCGACTATCTCCGCAAGAACGAGGACCTCACCACCGATTTCTGGGAGATCTTCGTGGTCGACCCGGGCCACAAGCCGGTCGGCACCTGCCAGCTCTCCTGGGTGCTGCGCACGCCGCGCGTCGTCTCGATGGGCGATGTGATGAAGCGCGAGCAGACGCTGATCCCGGTCGACATGGACCAGGAGGAAGTGGCGCTGCGCTTCCAGAAATACGCGCTGATCTCCGCCGCCGTGGTCGATCCGAGCGGCCGCCTGGTCGGCATGATCACGGTGGACGACATCGTCCACATCATCTCCGAGGAAGCCGGCGAGGACGCGTTGCTGCTCTCCGGCGCCGGCGAAGGCGACATCAACGAGCCGGTGATCGACTCGTACAAGGGCCGCGTCCGCTGGCTGCTGACCAACCTGCTGACCGCGCTGGTGGCTGCGACGATCATCAGCCTGTTCGAAGGCACGATCCAGAAGATGGTCGCGCTGGCGGCGCTGATGCCGATCGTCGCCGGCGTGGGCGGCAATGCCGGCACCCAGACCATGGCGGTGACGGTGCGCGCACTCGCCACCAACCAGCTGACCCAGTCGAACACGCTGCGCGCGATCCAGCGCGAGATCTCGATCGCGCTGCTCAACGGCGTGACCGTTGCCTGTGTGATCGGCACGGCGGTGGGGCTGTTCTATCACCATGCGGCGCTGGGCGGGGTGATCGCGGCGGCGATGATGACCAACATCTTCATCGCGGGACTTGCCGGCGTGGTCGTCCCGGTCACGCTCGACCGGCTCAAGGCCGATCCCGCGGTGGCCAGCTCGATCTTCGTGACGATGACCACCGACTCGATGGGGTTCCTCGCCTTCCTGGGCCTGGCCAGCGCGAGCGGGCTGGTCGGTTGATTGGGGCGGGCCGAACGCCCAGATTAGCGCCGTGCCACTCCATCTGACCAAGGTCGCCTTTGGCTGCGACTCCGTAGACTATCTCGCCCAGCGCCTCGCTTCGCGCGGCGACGTCTGGGGGCTGACCACCCGCTACCTGCCCAAGCGCCACGAGGAGATCGGCGGCGAGGGATCGCTGTTCTGGATTCTCAAGCACCAGCTGGTCGGCCGCACCCCGATCGTCGGATTCGGCGAAGCCGAAGGCGGGCGCACCGCAATCCTGATGGAACCGCGGCTGATCCTGGTCGCCAACCGCCCCAAGCGTGCCCACCAGGGCTGGCGCTATCTCGAAGGGACGGACGCGCCACCCGACCTGGGCGAGGCCGGGGCAGGGATGGAGGAACTTCCGCCGGCACTGATGGGCCAGCTGGCGGGGCTGGGGCTGATCTAGTTCGTGATCTTCTCGCAGGCGGCGAGCGCTTCGCCGGCGAGGTCGTCCAGAAGCGGCATGTCCGAAGGCTCCGCCCATATGCGGAGATCCCCGATCAGCGAGGGATGCGCGCACAGCAGCGCGGCCTCAAGCATCGGCGCGCACACGCTTTCCCCGCCGAGCGCCTCCTGCACCAGCGGCAGGGCGATCTCGGGATCGCGGATCGCCAGGCCGAGCATGGCCTCTCCGCGAATCACATCCTCCTCGTCCGACGCAGCGCGGAACAGCGCCTCGCGAACGGCCGGCGTATCGATCTCCTCCTGGGCGAGCAGCATGGTCGCCCAGTCGCGGTTCGATGCATCGTCATCGCGGGTCAGTGCGATGACCTGTTCGAGATTGGCATCGTCGGCAAGCGCCTGCTCCTCGGCGAGGATCGCCTTGAGCAGGGCGGACGAAGGCTCGTAGCGCTCGCCCTTCGCCATCTCAGTTCACCAGCAGCGGATAGGCGTTGCGGAACGCCGCCACTTTCGGCTTGTCCCAACGCACGATGTAGGGGTGCGTCGGGTTCCGCCAGAAGAAGTCCTGGTGATAGGCTTCGGCCGGATAGAAAGTGCCCGTCTCCAGCTTCGTGACGATCGGCCGGGCGAAGGACCTGGCCTTGGTCAGCTGGTCGATATAGGCGGCGGCGACGCGGCGCTGGTCCTCGTCCTGCGGGAAGATCGCCGAGCGATAGCTGGGTCCGCGATCCGGGCCCTGGCGGTTGAGCTGGGTCGGATCGTGCGCCACCGAGAAATAGACGCGCAGCAGCGTGCCGTAGCTGACCTTGCGCGGATCATAGGCGATGCGCACCGCCTCGGCATGGCCGGTGCGCTCGGTCGACACCTGGCGATAGGTCGCGGTCTGCGCGGTGCCGCCCGCATAGCCGTTGGTCACCGAATGGACGCCCTTCACCGACTGGAAGACCGCTTCCATGCCCCAGAAGCAGCCGCCCGCCAGCACCGCGACCTGCTCGCCCTTGCTCGGCTTCACGTCGAGCGTGGGGACCGGCACGGGAACGGCACGCTCGACAACGCCCGCCGTCGATAGCGCAGGGGCAACGAACAGCGCGGCTCCAAGGAGCGCGGCAGCGGGAAGCGACCATTTCAGCATGACCGCAATGTCGGGCTTGTTCGCCCTCAGCGCAAGGCCGCGCACGCTTCCTGGATTCGGCCGCACGCCTCGGTGAGCAGCGCGTCCGACGTCGCGTAGCTGATCCGCAACGCCGGCGAGAAGCCGAAGGCCGCGCCGTGCACCGCCGCGACCCGCGCCTCGGTGAGCAGATAGCCGACCATTTCCTCGTCGGTGGTGATCACCTGGCCCTTGGGCGTGGTCTTGCCGATCAGCTGGCTGAACTCGGGATAGACGTAGAAGGCGCCTTCCGGACGCGGGCAGGTCATGCCGTTGATCTGGTTGAGCATCGAAACGACGAGATCGCGGCGGCCCTGGAAGGCGGCGACGCGGTCCTTGAGGAAGCTCTGATCCCCGTTCAGCGCCGCGACCGAAGCCGCCTGCGAAATGCTGCACGGGTTGGAGGTCGACTGGGACTGGAGCTTGCCCATGGCCTTGATCAGCCATGCGGGGCCGCCCGCATAGCCGATGCGCCAGCCGGTCATCGCATAGGCCTTGGACACGCCGTTGGCGGTCAGCACGCGATCGTAGAGCGACGGGCAGACCTGCGCGATCGTGGCGAATTCGAAGCCGTCGTAGAGGATGTGCTCATACATGTCGTCGGCATAGATCAGCACATGCGGGTGCCGCTCGAGCACCTCGCCGATCGCGCGAAGCTCGGCCGCGCTGTACGCAGCGCCGGTCGGGTTCGACGGCGAGTTGAGCACCACCCACTTGGTCTTGGCGGTGATCGCCGCATCGAGCTGCTCGGGCTTGATCTTGTAGCCTTGCTCGGCGCCGGCCGAGATGAAGACCGGCTTGCCGCCGGCGAACTCGACCACGTCGGGATAGCTGACCCAATAGGGCGCCGGGATCACGACTTCGTCGCCCGCGTCGATCGTCGCGCAGAAGGCGTTGAACAGGGTGTGCTTGCCGCCCGAGTTCACGCTGATCTGGTTCTCGGCATAGGCGAGGCCGTTGTCGCGGGCGAACTTGGCGACGATCGCCTGCTTCAGCTCGGGCGTGCCATCGACATTGGTATATTTGGTCTTGCCCGCGCGGATCGCTTCGATCGCGGCTTCCTTGACGAAATCGGGCGTATCGAAATCGGGCTCGCCGGCGCCGAGGCCAATCACGTCGATCCCCTGGCGCTTCAGCTCGAACACCTTGCTCGTCATCGCGAGCGTGGCGGAGGGCTGGATACGATTGAGCGCGGCCGAGGTCTGCATGAATGGCGCCTTTTCCGGGAGGGGAGACGCCGGGCCTATAGGACCGCGTTCTAGGCTTTCGCAACCGTTACGGCTGAAACCAATCCGCGCAGCGCATTGCCGACATAGAAGCCGCCCTGGAGATCGGCCGGGGTGAGATCCCCCTCGACCGCGCGGCCGCTCTCGATCAGCTCGGCGCGCAGCACCCCCGGCAGCAGGCCGCGGGCGAGCGGCGGGGTGACCAGCATGTCGCCGCGCTCGACGAAGATCGAGGTGAAGCTGCCCTCTGTCAGGAAGCCCTGGTCGTCGGTGAACACCACTTCCCAGGCGCCGGACTCGCGCCGCGCCGCGTCATAGAAGCCGCGTCGGCTGGTCTTGTGCGCCAGGCGGAAGTCGTCCCGCGCGACTTTGCGGGGCTGAATCGCCACCTGCACCGGCGTGGCGGGTGCTTCGGGCAGCGGCGCGATGCCGATCGCGATCGCCCCCGACGGGGCGAGCAGCAGCCGCACCCGCGCCGGCGCGCGCAGGCGGAAGGTCGCCGCCTGCAGCTCGTTGCGCGCCTCGTGCCGGTCGAACTCGAAACCGAAGACGCGGGCGCTCGCCTTCATCCGCGCCAGATGCCGCTCGAGCAGCACCAGCCCGGCAAGCGGATCGAATCGCATCGTCTCGATCAGGTCGAAGGGCTGTTCGCCGGCCGTGACGAAGGCGCCCTTGGCGAGGCACTCGTCCCATTCCTCCAGGGCGTTCGAATCAGCGACCACGCCCGATCCTAACCCGAGCACCGCGCTTGTCGCCCCCTGATCTATCGTCAATGTGCGGATAGCCACGTTGAAACTGGCGTCGCCGTCCGATGCGATCGCGCCGATCGCCCCGGTATAGATGCCGCGCGGCCCCTGCTCGACCTCGGCGATCACCTGCATCGCGCGCAGCTTGGGCGCGCCGGTGACCGAGCCGCAGGGGAAGAGCCCCGCCAGCACCTCGACCGGCCCGGCATCGCCCGAGGGATAGGCGGTGACGGTGGAGACCATCTGGTGGACGGTCGGGTAGCGCTCGACCTGGAACAGCGACGGCACCTTCACCGTGCCCGGCTGGGCGAGGCGCGTGAGATCGTTGCGCATCAGATCGACGATCATCAGATTCTCGGCGCGCTGCTTGGGATCGGCGGCCAGCGCGGCGGCGATCGCGTCGTCCTCGGCCGGAGTCGCGCCCCGCCGCGCGGTGCCCTTCATCGGACGTACGGTGATGCCGTCCCCGTCCTCATTATACTCGAAGAACAGCTCGGGCGAGAAGGACAGCACCCACTCGCTGCCGGTGAAGACCAGCGCGCTGTGCCCGGCGGCGGCGCGGCGGCGGATCAGCGCGTAAAGCGCGGCCGGGTGGCCGGCGAAGGGGACATCGGCGCGGAAGGTGAGGTTGGCCTGATAGATATCGCCCGCCTGGATATAGTCGGCGACGCGATCGAACTGGCCGCGATAGGCGGCACTGTCGATCCGCGGCACCGGTGCCCCCGCCCAGGCCCCCGCCGGATCGGGAAGCAAAGCTTCGGCATCGACGCGCTCGGCATGCGGGAAGATGCCGAACCACATGCACGGCCCTTCGCCGCGCTGGACCCGGGCGTGCGGCTCGATCCCCGGCGAGGCTTCGTAGGAACAGAAGCCGGCGAGATGGAAGCCGTGATCGAACCAGAGCTGCATCTGCTGGAAGGCGCGCTTCACCTCCTCCGGCGAATCGGCGCGCACCGCGCCCTGCGGCGTGTGGAACAGCCGGGCGCCGGCGCCACCGGGCCGGGCATCGTCGAGCAGGACGAAAGGAGTATCGGGCAGGGTCATGCCGTGCCCCGCATGCAGCCGCTTCGCACCGACGGCAAGCCTGTGTTGCGGCGCGGGGCACTGCGGCCTATCTCCGCGCCATGGCAAATCCCCCGATGCGCGCCGCGGTGATCCCGGTCACCCCGCTCCAGCAGAATTGCACGCTCCTGTGGTGCACCGAGACGATGCGCGGCGCATTCGTCGATCCGGGCGGCGACCTGGACAAGCTGCGCGCGGCGGCGAAGCAGGCGGGGGTGACGATCGAGAAGATCCTCGTCACGCACGGCCATATCGATCATTGCGGCGCCGCCGGCGAGTTCGCCAAGGAACTGGGCGTGCCGCTGGAAGGGCCGCACGAGGCCGATCGCTTCTGGATCGCGCGGCTCGACGAGGATGGCCGGAAATACGGCATCCGCGGCACCGTGTTCGAGCCGGACCGCTGGCTGGAGCAGGGCGACCAGGTGACGGTCGGCAACCTGACCCTCGACGTCTATCACTGCCCCGGCCACACGCCGGGCCATGTCGTGTTCCACCACCCCGAATCGAAGTTCGCGACGGTGGGCGACGTGCTGTTCCAGGGATCGATCGGTCGCACCGACTTCCCGCTGGGCAACCACCAGGACCTGCTCGACGCGATCGTGCAGCGGCTGTGGCCGCTGGGGGACGACACCGCCTTCGTCCCCGGCCACGGGCCGCTGAGCAATTTCGGGCACGAACGAAAGACGAATCCGTTCGTGGCCGATTCGGTGCTGGCACGAGGGTGATCCAAAATCCTTCGTCACCCTGAACGCGCTTCAGGATGACGAAGCAGAAAGGCTCAGCTCTTCGGACCGACCTTGAACACGGTCACCGGCGCTTCGCGGTACTGGCTACCGATATAGATGCCGTAGCCGGCGAGGCCGAGCATGGTCAGCAGGGTGAGTACGATGCCGATTCGGCGGCCCAGGCCCCAGCCGTCCATGCCGAAGGCGTGGAGGACGCGGCCGAGAATCAGCGCGAAGCCGACACCCCACAGCCAGATGCTGGGGCCACTCGCCAGCTCGACCAGCGCGAGCAGGACGAGAATCAGCGGGACATATTCGGCGAAATTGAGCTGGGCGCGCATGCGGCGGACGAGCCGATCGTCGCCGCCATCGCCGATGAAGACCTTTTCTGCGAGTCGCAGCCGGCTGATTCGCAGCGCGAGCCAGAAATTGACCACGGCGGCGGCACCGGCGGTGCAGAGCGTAACGGGCAGGATGATCATATAAGGTGTCCCCTCCAGAGGGTTCCTCCTACACTCCCTTGCGTCGCCCGCAAGAATCGCTATAGGCGCGCACTCGCTTTCGTGACCGTCCGCTGGTCCGGCGAGCGCCGGAGCTTCCGTCGCTTGCCCGCTGGGCCGTGCGGGCGTATCGCGATTTTGACTTTTGTTTCGTTAGAAGGTGCCGAAATGGCCGTTCCCAAGAGAAAGACTACGCCGTCGCGGCGTGGCATGCGTCGCTCTCATGACGCTCTGGTTCCGCAGGCGTTCCAGGAATGCCCGAACTGTGGCGAGCTGAAGCGTCCGCACGTGCTGTGCGGTTCGTGCGGCCACTATAACGGCCGTGAGATCGTCTCGGCCGAAGACTGATCGGCAACGATCGGGCTGAGATGCGCGGGGGCATGCGGGTATGACGAATTCCTCTCGAATCGCCGTCGATGCGATGGGCGGTGACGAGGGAATTGCGGTCATGCTCGCCGGTGTCGCGCGCGCGCGCCGTCGATTCGAGGGCATGGAGTTCATCCTCGTCGGAGACGAGGCGCAGATCCGCGAGGGTCTGAAGAACCACCCGAACCTGACGGCCGCCTCCGAAATCGTCCATGCGCCGGACGTCGTCGCCTCGGAAGAGAAGCCGAGCGCGGCGATTCGGCGTGCCAAGACCACCTCGATGGGAATCGCCATCGACCTGGTGAAGAAGGGGCAGGCGGGCGCCGCCGTCTCTTCGGGCAATACCGGCGCGCTGATGGCGATGGCCAAGCTCTCCCTGCGCACCATGCCGGGGATCGACCGGCCGGCACTCGCCGCGCTGATGCCGACTCTGGGCGAGAACGACACGGTGATGCTCGACCTGGGCGCCAACACCGAAGTCGACGCCCGCAATCTCGTCCAGTTCGCCGTGATGGGTGCCGCCTATGCGCGCACCGCGCTCGACCTGCAGAACCCGCGGGTCGCGCTGCTCAACATCGGCACCGAGGACATGAAGGGCACCGACTCGATCCGCGAAGCCGCGGCCGAGCTGCGCAAGGCCGATCATCTCCGCCTCGATTTCCAGGGCTTCATCGAAGGCAACAAGCTTTCGCGCGGTGATGTCGACGTGATCGTCTGCGACGGTTTCTCGGGCAACATCGCGCTGAAGACGGTGGAAGGCACCGCCCGATTCGTCGCGGACTTGCTCAAGCGCGCCTTTTCCAGCTCGACCCGCTCGAAGATCGGCTTCCTGATCTCCAAGCCGGCGACCGAGCTGCTGCGCACGCACCTCGATCCCAACAATCATAATGGCGCGGTCTTCCTCGGCCTGAACGGCATCGTCGTGAAGAGCCATGGCAGCGCCAACGAACTCGGCGTCGATACCGCGATCGGCTTCGCGGCGAAGATGCTGCGCGACGATCTCAACCGGCGCATCGCCGAGGATCTCGGGAACTTCGAAGCAAAGGCGGCGTAGACACAACAAGATGACCCTGCGTTCCGTCATCATCGGCACTGGCTCCGCCCTGCCGCCCCGCCGCGTTTCCAACGCCGAACTCGCCCAGGAAGTGGATACGAGCGACGAGTGGATCGTCGAGCGCACCGGCATCCGCTTCCGCCATATCGCGGCACCCGACGAAACCACCGGCACGCTGGCGGCCGAGGCGAGCAAGGCCGCGCTGGCCAGCGCCGGCATCGCCGCCGCCGATATCGACCTGATCGTACTCGCCACCGCGACGCCGGACCAGACCTTCCCCGCCACCGCCACCAAGGTGCAGGCGCTTCTGGCGATCGACGATTGCGTGGCGTTCGACGTCGCCGCCGTCTGCTCTGGCTTCCTTTATGCGGTGCAGGTCGCCGATTCGATGCTGCGCGCCGGCGTCCACAAGCGGGCGCTGGTGATCGGCGCCGAGACGTTCAGCCGCATCCTCGACTGGGAAGACCGCGCGACGTGCGTGCTGTTCGGCGACGGCGCCGGCGCGATCGTGCTCGAGGCGCAGGACAGCGCCGACGAGGGCGGGCGCGGCATCCTGGCGACCAAGCTCCATGCCGATGGCCGCTACAACGACATGCTCTATGTCGATGGCGGGCCCTCGACCACCCAGACCGTGGGCAAGCTGCGGATGAAGGGGCGCGAGGTGTTCCGCCACGCCGTGGTCAACCTCGCGTCGGTGATGCAGGAATCGCTGGCGCTGGCCGGGCTCAAGCCGAGCGACGTCGACTGGGTAGTGCCGCACCAGGCCAATGCCCGCATCCTCGATGCGACCGCGCGCAAGCTCGACCTGCCGGCCGAGAAGGTGATCGTCACGGTCGACCAGCATGCCAATACCTCCGCCGCTTCGGTTCCGCTCGCGCTTGACACCGCGGTGCGCGACGGGCGTATTCGCCAAGGAGACCTGCTGGTTCTGGAAGCGATGGGCGGCGGCTTTACCTGGGGCGCGGCGGTCGTCCGTTTCTGATAGCTGCGAAAAATCGAAGATATTCGTTGCGGAACCTCAATGTTCCCGTTTGCTGTGTCGAAACAATCTGATAGGACAGACTCGACAGAGATCAACTCAAGGGGGAGTTGCCGAATGACGGCCGCGGGAACGCTGACCAGAGCCGATCTAGCCGAATCGCTGCACCGGGAGGTGGGCCTTTCGCGCGCCGATGCCGCGCGCCTCGTCGAGCAGATCCTCAGCCATATGTGCGAGGCGCTGGCCGAGGGGCAGAACGTCAAGATCTCGGGCTTCGGCAGCTTCATTCTGCGTGACAAGGGCGAGCGCGTCGGTCGCAACCCCAAGACCGGCGTCGAAGTGCCGATCGCGCCGCGCCGAGTCCTCACCTTCCGTGCAAGCCAGATGATGCGCGACCGCATCGTCTCGGCGAGCTGAGGGGGATTAGCCCATGCCGGGGGCCGAAAAGGCTGCTGGCGCGCTACGGACGATAGGGGAGCTCGCCCAGGAAATCGGGCGCCCCCAACACATCCTTCGCTACTGGGAAACGCGCTTCCCCCAGCTCCGCCCGCTCACCCGGGCGGGCAATCGCCGTTACTACCGCGCCGAGGATGTCGCGCTGGTGCGACGGATCCACGACCTGCTCTCCAACCAGGGCTATACGATCCGCGGCGTGCAGAAGCTGCTCGCGGCGGAGAAGGGCACCAAGGTAGCGCGGGCCGCCGCCGGCACCGCCACGCCGGGCGCCACCGTCGACAAGCAGGGGTTGAAGGCCGTGCGCGATTCGCTCAGCCAGGCGCTGGACGAGGACGGCAGCTAGAAGCTCAGTTGTAATCCGGCCCCAGGGTCGGATCGAGGTCGCGCGGACGGGTGAAGCGGACCAGCACGCCCTTGCCGGGCTTCACATCGCCCCAGTCCGCCACGTCGAAGCGCATCTCGGCCAGGGTCGCCGTGGGGTATTTCTGCTCGACCGAAAGGCGCAGGTCACTATCGGCCGAGAGCAGCAGCACCAGCTCCTCCAGCCCCGGATTATGGCCCGAGACCAGAACCGAATCGGCACCTGCGGGCAGCTCGTGGACGAGATCCAGCAGCGTCGCCGCCGAGGCGAGGTAGAGGCGCTGGTCCCAGTGCGGGGCGAGATCGCTGCCATAGCCGGTGGCGACCTGCGCCAGCGTCTCGACAACCCGCACCGCAGGCGAGGCGAGGACATGGTCGAAGGCCAGCCCCTCGGCCCTGAGGTGCCGGCCCATCATCGCGGCGGCGCGCTGGCCCTTGGGATTGAGCGGCCGATCGAAATCGCGGGCGACCGGATCGTCCCATCCGGACTTGGCATGGCGGAGCAGCGTGAGCGTCTTCATGGATTCCCCGTCAGGCGTTCGCGGGGGCCTCTTGCCCCAGCTTTGACGCCAAGGAAAGCCGGACGCGATCAACTGCCTGATCCAGCGTGACGCGCGTCACCCGCGTGCCCGGCGGAAAGGCATCGAGCAGGCGCGACGGGCTGGCGGCGGAAAGCAGCACGAAGGTGCCGCGATCGTCCGCCCGGCGAATCAGCCGGCCGAACGCCTGGGCGAGACGCGCACGGACGATACGGTCATCATAGGCGGTGCCGCCCCCGGCCAGGCGCCGCGCGGCATGGAGCACGCTTGGCTTGGGCCAGGGAATACCCTCCATCACCACCAGCCGCAGCGAATCACCGGGCACGTCCACGCCGTCGCGCAGCGCATCGGTGCCGAGCAGCGAGGCACGCGGATCGTCGCGGAAGATGTCGACCAGCGTGCCGGTGTCGATCGGATCGACATGCTGGGCGAGCAACGGCAGCCCCTCGCGCGCCAGCCGATCGGCGATGCGGGCATGGACGGCGCGCAGGCGCCGGATCGCGGTGAACAGCCCGAGCGTGCCGCCCTCGGCCGCGACCACCAGCCGGGCATAGGCATTGGCGAGCGCGGCGGTGTCGCCCCGCTTCACATCGGTGACGATCAGCACTTCGGCCTGGTCGGCATAGTTGAACGGGCTGACCGCCGAGAAGCGCTGGGGCGGACGCATCAGATGGACCGCGCCCGACCGCGCCTCGGCCACGTCCCAGTCGCCCCCGGCACGCAGCGTCGCCGAGGTGATCAGCGCGCCATGCGCCTGCTTGAGCACCGTCTCGGCAAAGGGCTTGGAGGGATCGAGCCAGTGGCGGTGCAGGCCGATATCATATTCGCGCCCCTCGACCCGATCGACCGCCAGCCAATCGACGAACGCCGAATCGGCAGGGCCGCCGATCCGGGCGATCAGCGCGAGCCAGGCGCCGACAGTGTCGGCACGCCAGCCGAGCGACGCGACCGCGCCTTCGATCCGGGCACGTGCAGGGCCATCCATCCAGTCGGGCGCCTCGGTAAGCACCGCTTCGAGCCGGCGGCCGAGATGGACCAGCGGGCGAAGCAGCGCGTCGAGCGCTTCGCCGGCAGGACCTGCAGCCTCGACCAGCGCCGCATCGGGCTCGGCCAGTTCGGTCTCCAGGCCATAGCCCGCTTCGGCCGCGCCATTGACGTCCCGCGCATAGACCAGCCCGCGCACCGCAGCGAGGAGATGCTCGACCGGGCCGAAGGGCTCGCCCTCGTTCAGGCGCTGCAGCCAGCCGTCGCTGGGCAGCGCCTGCGCGGCATTTACCGCCTCGGCAATCGCGCGGCCGCCTTCCTCGTCATAGCCGGCCACATCGGACAGGCGGGCGGCAAGGCCCCGGCGCCGGCCGCGCGAACCCGATTCGGGACCAGTCACCCAGCGGCGGATCTCGATCGCTTCCTGCCCCGTCAGCGCGGCGGCGAACATCGCGTCCGCCGCATCGAACAGATGATGTCCCTCGTCGAAGACATAGCGGGTCGGGCGGCTCGCCGTCTCGCGGCCGCGCGCCGCGTTGACCATCACCAGCGCATGGTTGGCGATGACGATGTCCGCGTCCGCCGAGGCGCGGGCGGCGCGCTCGATGAAGCATTTCCGGTAATGCGGGCAACCGGCATAGATGCATTCGCCGCGCCGATCGGTGAGCGCGGTCGAGCCGTTGCGGCGGAACAGGGTGGGAAGCCAGCCCGGCAAGTCGCCGCCGACCATGTCGCCATCGGCGGTATAGGCCGCCCAGCGCGCGACCAGCTGCGCGAGGATCGCCGCACGGCCCGCGAATCCGCCCTGCAGCGCATCCTCGAGATTGAGCAGGCAGACGTAGTTCTCGCGCCCTTTTCGGGTGACGATCTTCTTCTTGCGTTGCTCGGGATCAGCGACCAGCCGCTCGCCCTCATGGCCGAGCTGGCGTTGCAGCGCCTTGGTGAAGGTGGAGACCCAGACCGCGCCACCGGCCTGCTCGGCCCAGAGCGAGGCGGGGGCGAGATAGCCGAGCGTCTTGCCGATGCCAGTGCCCGCTTCGGCCAGCACCAGATTCGGCGATTCGCGCATGTCGCGCGGAGCGAAGGCGCCGGCCGCGGCGGCGGCATAGTCGCGCTGGCCCTGGCGCTGCTCGGCACCGCTGCCCGTAAGACGCGCCAGGCGGTCGGCGACGTCCGAATCGCTGAGCGTGACGGTGCGCGGCGCGACTCGGGGCGGCTGCTCGGTCCATTCGGGCAGCCTGGAGAACAGCCAGCGCTCGGCCTGGGCGGGCTTGGCCAGCCGCTGGCTGAGCGCGGGCGCCCAGGGCCAGCGCAGCCGGAACAACGACTGCACTGCGTTCCAGGCGCCTTCGCGCTCGGGCCAATCGCCTTCGGTGACCGCCAGCAGCTTCGCCGCCGCGGCGCGCAGGAAGGGGGCGATGTCGGCGTCATTCATGGGCGCTTCGAGCCCGGAGGCGCGCGCCAGCCCCTTGGGCGTGGGCACCATGAAGCGTGCGGGATGGAGAAAGGCGAACAGCTCGAGCAGATCGAGGCCGGACAGATCGGCATAGCCGAGCCGCTGGCCGATCAGCGGGGCGTTGAGCAGGATCACCGGCGTATCGGCGGCGATGCGGATCGCCTCGCCCCGGCTGATCGCGCGGCAATCACCGTCGGGCGTCGCGATCCAGACGCCGCCATGGCTGGCGTGGAGGGCGGGATAGGGCAGGGTCATTGCGCGCCCGGCCGCAACACGGCGAGGAAGCGATCGGCATCGGGCAGGCCGCGCAGATCCTCGTGGCGCACGTCATCCCTGGTGCGGATGGTGAGCGCGACCCAGGCGCGGCGGCCTTTGCGCTCGACGATCGCGGCCTCGATCAGCTCGGCAAAGGCGAGATCGCGGTAGAAGTGCCCGGACAGGGGAACCGCCCAGGCGATGCGGCGATCGGTCACCACCACCGTGCCGAACAGGTCGAAGAACCAGGCGCGCAGCCGCTCATGAAAGACAGCGAGCACATAGAGCGCGAGATAGCCGAACAGGCAGAATGTCATGCAGGAGAAGAACAGGCCGACGATCACCATGGGCTCCGCGCTCCAGATCATCCATTGCGCGCCAAGGAAGAAGAGCAGCGGCAGGCAAACCGCGAACAGCAGAAAGGCACGGCCGGTATCGAACGAGGCGAGGCCGGGCCGCCCGCGCCATCGCACCGACTCGCCGGGGAGGAGCGTGTCGATTTCGGCGGGCTGCTCGATCGCATCGAGCGCACCGCATTCGACGCCCAGCCCGCGCAACGCGGTCAGCACCCGCGCGGCGTCGCGGCTGCCGAGCAGCATGAGAATCCGCTGCCGGTTGCTGCCGACAATGCGCACCCGGTGCCAGGCGCCATAGCCGTGCACGATGACACGGCGGATATCGGCGATCGCGATCCGATCGGTCATGCCATCGAAACGGCTTTCCGCCGCCTGCCCATCGACGCGGTAGAGCTGGTTGCCACTCCGTACGATCGTCAACAGGATCGCCCCAAGGGCAAGCCCCAGGACCAGCAGGACGAGCCCAATGGCACCCCAGCTGACCGCGGCGGCGGTTTGATCGTCGAGCGGGAAGCTTTGCCCGCCGATCTGCAACTGCGAAGTGCCGGGAATCCGCGGCATGAGCCCGGCAGCCAGCCAGCCGCCGGCGAACAGCCCCAGCGCGATGAACGGCGGCAACCAGAACGCCAGCGCGGCGCTGCGCGAGCTGTGCCCCTCCCAAAGGGCCGGCCCGGGCAGATCGTCGCCATGGCTGGCCGGAAGGGCGGGTTGCGCGGTCATGTACGCCTTTCGTTCTAGCGCCGCTTGCCCGCCAAAGTGAAGGGAGCGCGGCATATTCTTTTCGCTCCGCTCTCGCGGGGACGCGCCGGAGCGGATGCCGGCACGGAGTTTTCAGTAAATGCTCGGATAACTTCGAATATTTTTCCAGTCAGTTCCATATGGGACTGCGGCAATGCTTCGAAATTCGATTAGCGATCGACAGTCGCAAACCGCCGGAGATTCGGATTCCGGCGCTCCCACAAAAGAAAAGATTCAACCATCCTTTCATCGTGGAGACTTGTCATGCCTGATACACTTCCCGCGTTCCCGACCATCGACAGCCTGAACTGGTCGCCGCCTTCGCAGACCGACCCCGTCGAAATGGTCCGGTCCACGCGCAACCTGATCATCTATGCAGATGCGGACAACGCCAACTACCAGGACAATGTCTGGGACCAGGAAAGCGGCGACGGCGCGCCGCGGCTCAACAATTGGTGGGACGGCAGCGCGCCGGTGGCCCGCCAGTTCGTGCTGCGCAAATATTGGAAGATGGTGCCCGGCACCTTCACCCATCTCT
Source organism: Sphingomonas sp. OTU376 (assembly GCF_038440415.1). Lineage (NCBI taxonomy): Bacteria > Pseudomonadati > Pseudomonadota > Alphaproteobacteria > Sphingomonadales > Sphingomonadaceae > Sphingomonas > Sphingomonas sp. OTU376. Next base: position 35,319 of record NZ_JASATQ010000007.1, read on the forward strand.
CCCCCGGCACCCAGCTGCAGAAGAGCTGGGAATATGACCATGGCATCTCGACCACCGACACCGAATCGATCACCGCGCAGATGGGCTTTTCGGGCGGCGGGCTCAGCGCCAGCCTGAGCGCGACGCTTTCGCATTCGGTGACGATCAACGACCTGCAAAAGACCACCACCCAGTTCACCATCCAGCCGCCCGCCTCGGGCACCCGGGTGTGGCTGCTATGGGACCTGATGTACCAGTTCATGATCGTCCGCAGCGACAGCAACGACCCGATCCCGCAGGGTACCTATCGCGGCGACGTCGATTTCAGCAACGACGACCATTATTCCGGCGCCTATCTCAACTATCGCTGGACGAACCTGACCGTGTCGGCGGGCATATTGTGCCCGCAGGACCGGGTCTTCGCCTGACGCGTTCCGGCCCCTTCCATCGCGGAGGGGCCGGATTTGGTCCCTGACGCTTCCGAAAACTTGCAAAAACGCGGTGTTTCGCGCACGCGCGACCGATCATGACAGACGATAGCATCCTGCGCGCAGCCGCACTCGAATCCAAGGCCTGGCCCTACGAAGAAGCGCGCAAGCTGGTGAAACGCTATCCGCAGGGCAAGCCCGACGGTTCGCCCGTGCTGTTCGAGACCGGCTACGGCCCCTCGGGCCTGCCGCATATCGGCACCTTCCAGGAAGTGCTGCGCACCACCATGGTGCGCCACGCCTATGAGGAGATGACCGGCAACAAGACGCGGCTGATCGCGTTCAGCGACGACATGGACGGCCTGCGCAAGGTGCCGGACAATGTGCCGAACCAGGCGCTGCTCGCCGAGCATCTCGGCAAGCCGCTGTCGCGCATCCCGGATCCGTTCGAGAAGTTCGAAAGCTTCGCCGCGCACAACAACGCGATGCTGCGCGAATTCCTCGATCGCTTCGGCTTCGAGTATGAATTCGCGTCCTCGACCGACTATTATGGCTCGGGCCGCTTCGACGAGACGCTGCGCAAGGTGCTGCGCAACTACCAGGCGATCATGGAGGTGATGCTGCCGACGCTGCGCGCCGAGCGCCAGGCGACCTATTCGCCGGTGCTGCCGGTGAGCCCGAAAAGCGGCGTCGTGCTGCAGGTGCCGGTGGAAGTGATCGATGCCGAGGCCGGCATCATCCGCTTCGAGGATGAAGGCGAGACGATCGAGCAGTCGATCTTCGGCGGCCAGGCCAAGCTTCAGTGGAAGCCCGACTGGGGCATGCGCTGGGCGGCTCTCGGCGTTGATTATGAGATGTACGGCAAGGATCTGATCGACAGCGGCGTGCAGAGCGGCAAGATCACCCAGGTGCTCGGCGGCAGGCGCCCCGAGGGGCTGATCTACGAGCTGTTCCTCGACGCCAAGGGCGAGAAGATCTCCAAGTCGAAGGGCAACGGTCTCTCCATCGAGGAATGGCTGACCTACGGGCCGGACGAGAGCCTGGCCTTCTACATCTATCGCGAGCCCAAGAAGGCGAAGTCGCTGCACCTGGGGCTGATCCCGCGCGCGATCGAGGAATATTGGCAGTTCCGCGCCAACTATCCGACCCAGGAGATCGCGCAGAAGCTGGGCAACCCGGTCCACCATATCCATGGAGGCAAGGTGCCGGCCGAAACGCTGCCGGTGACCTTCGGGCTGCTGCTCAACCTGGTCAGCCTGCCGGGCGTGGGCAATCGCGAGACGATCTGGGGCTTCCTGCGCCGCTATTCGCCGGACCTGTCGCCGGAGAGCCATCCCGAGCTCGACCGGATGGTCGGCTATGCGATCCGCTACGCTAAGGACTTCGTCGAGCCGACGCTGCAGCGCCGCGCGCCGAGCGAAGCCGAAGCGGGTGCGCTGCGCCAGCTCGACGCGCAGCTTGCCGAACTGCCCGAGGACGCCTCGGCCGAGGATATCCAGAACATCGTCTACGAGATCGGCAAGACCGATGCGTTCAAGAACCTCCGCGACTGGTTCAAGGCGCTCTACGAGACGCTGCTGGGCAGCGAGCAGGGGCCGCGCATGGGCAGTTTCATCGCGCTCTACGGGATCGAGAACAGCCGCAAGCTGATCACCGAGGCGCTGGCCAAGGCATGAGCCGCATCGCCGCCGCCACACGCGCCTTCATCGCGAGCGAGGCGGCGGGCGGCGTGGTGCTGATGGCGGCATCGGCGTGCGCGCTGATCGTCGCCAATTCGCCGCTGGCAGCGGATTATTTCCATGTGCTCCACGTGGAACTGGGGCCGCTCAGCCTGCATGGCTGGGTGAACGACGCGCTGATGGCGGTGTTCTTCCTGCTCGTTGGCCTGGAGATCAAGGCGGAGATCACCGAGGGCCAGCTCGCCAGTTGGTCACAGCGCACCCTGCCGGTGATCGCGGCGGCGAGCGGCATGGCAGTGCCGGCGCTGGTCTATATCGCCGTCACGGCCTCCGCACCCGGACTGACGCGCGGCTGGGCGATTCCGGCGGCAACCGACATCGCCTTTGCGATGGGGCTGCTCGGGCTGCTCGGCAAGCGCGCGCCGGCATCGCTCAAGCTCCTGCTCACCACCATCGCGATCGTCGACGACATGGGCGCGGTGATCATCATCGCGCTGGCCTATACCGCCAAGCTCAACCTGGTCGCGCTGGCCGGCGCGGGCGTGGTGCTGGCAGCGATGCTCGCCTGCAGCCGCATGCGGGTGACACGGCTCGGGCCCTATCTGGTGCTGGCGGCGCTGCTGTGGCTCTGCGTCTTCGCCTCCGGCGTGCATGCGACCATCGCGGGCGTGGCGGCGGCGCTGGCGATCCCCCGCGCCGCCGGACTGAAGCTCGAACATGCGCTCAACCCCTGGGTGGCGTTCGGAATCGTGCCGCTGTTCGGCTTCGCCAATGCGGGCGTGGCGCTGCCCGGATGGGAGGCACTGCTGGCGCCGCTGCCGCTCGCCGTCGCGCTCGGGCTGTTCGCCGGCAAGCAGGTCGGCGTGTTCGGAAGCATATGGCTGGCGGTGAAGGCCGGCATCGCCCCGAAGCCACATGCGCGCTGGGGGCAGATCTATGGCATGGCGCTGCTCGCCGGCATCGGCTTCACGATGAGCCTGTTCATCGGCGGGCTGGCCTTCCCGGGCAACGCCGTGCTGACCGACCAGGTGAAGATCGGCGTGCTCGCCGGATCGCTCCTGTCGGCGCTGGCCGGTTACCTGGTCCTGCGCTCGACCAGCACCGCTACCACCAGCACACCGAACCCGCCGAGCGAGAGCAGCGCACCGACCCAGCCGGTCGACGTCCAGCCATAGCCGGCGGCGATCGCAAGACCGCCCAGCCAGGGGCCGAGCGCATTGGCGGTGTTGAAAGCGGAGTGGTTGAGCGAAGCTGCGAGCCCCTGGGCTTCGCCGGCCACGTCCATCAACCGGGTCTGCAGCACCGCGCCGAGCGCGCCGAGGAACCCTATCGCGAAGATATCGAGCGCGATGCTCCATAGCTGATGCGCGGCGAGCGGATAGAAGGCGAGCGCAACCGCACTGCCGAGCAGCAGCACCGCGGCAGTGGGCATCAGCGCCCGGTCGGCGAACTTGGGCACGATGATGCTGCCCAGCGTCGCGCCCATGCCGAAGATCGCCAGCACCAGTGGGATCATCGCCGGCGACGCCTTGGTCACCTCGAGCATGGTCGAAGCGACATAGGTGTAGACGCAGAACATGCCGCCAAAACCGATCGCGCTGATGCCGAGCGTGAGCCACACTTGGCCATTGGCGAGCGCGCCGAGCTCCTTGAGCGGGCTCGCGCCATGCTGGGGCGGATCGCGCGGGGCGAGCGCCGCGACCAGCACCACCGTCGCCAGTGCCAGCACGCCGACCACGACAAAGCCCCAGCGCCAGCCGACTGCCTGGCCCAGCCAGTTGGCGAGCGGCACGCCGAGGATCGTCGCCACCGTGAGGCCGAGCATCATCCTGCCAACTGCCTGCGACCGCTTGTTCATCGGCACCAGCGAAGCGGCGACCAGTGCAGCGATGCCGAAATAGGCACCGTGCGGCAGGCCGGAGAGGAAGCGGAACAGCAGCAGCCAGTGATAATTGGGCGCCGCCGCGCTCAGCGTGTTGAACAGGGCGAAGGCGCCCATCAGCAGGAGCAGCGTGAAACGGCGCGACAGCTTGGCCGCACCCACCGCAATCAGCGGCGCGCCAACCACCACGCCCAGCGCATAGGCGCTGATGACATGGCCGGCCGAAGGCGCGTCGATGCCGAGCCCCTGCGCCATGTACGGCACCAGGCTCATCGTTGCGAACTCGGTGGTGCCGATGGCAAAGCCGCCCATCGCGAGCGCGAAATGGACGAGGCCGACATTATGGGTCGGTGCGCTGGTGCTGGTGGGGGCGTGCATTGGCGCCCAAGTGGCCATGCTGCACTGCAGCGTCAATGCCTGTAGGGCGCAACATACGAATGCAGAAACTGCATTTGTCCAGGCCGGCTTCAACGAGCCACCGCATCCCCTCGCCAAGCTTGCCCTATAAGGAACTGTAACTGCGAAAAATGCAGGTGCGCCGTGCACTTGAGAGGCGCAGGCGCGTTGGCGGACGATGACTGAAACTGGCGGCTATTCCAGCGGCACTCCCGGATACAGGCGCCTGACGCTCGCGATGCTGTTCGCCGGCTTCTCGACCTTCTCGCTGCTCTATTCCGCCCAGCCGCTGCTGCCGCTGTTCGCCGGCGAATTCCATCTGAGCGCCGAGGTCGCCAGCCTCGCCATCTCGCTCGCGACCGGACCGCTCGCGGTGGCGATCGTCGTTGCCGGCATGCTCTCCGATAAGCTCGGGCGGAGGCCGCTGATGGTAGGCGCGATGTTCGGCGCGGGGTTGCTGACCATGCTGACCGGCCTGGCGCCGGGCTGGGACGCGCTGCTGGCCTTGCGCTTCCTCACCGGTATCGCGCTGGCCGGCATGCCGGCGGTCGCCATGGCCTATGTCAGCGAGGAGATCGAGCCGCGCTCGGTGGGGCCGGCGATGGGCCTCTATATCGCGGGCAGCGGGATCGGCGGCATGGCCGGACGCCTGGGCGTGAGCCTCATCACCGAACTGGTCGACTGGCGCTGGGTGCTGATCGGAGTGGGGCTGGCCGGGCTGGCAACGGCCGAGGGCTTTCGCCGTCTCGCCCCGCGCTCCCGCCGCTTCGTGGCGCAGGAAGTCCATCCCAGCGCCGTGATCGCCGCCGGACGTGGCCTGTTCCGCGACCGCGCCATGCCTTTGCTCTATGCCGAGGCGTTCCTGCTGATGGGCGTGTTCGTCACCATCTACAATTATGTCGGCTTCCGCCTGCTCGCGCCGCCCTTCGGGCTGAGCCATGCGGCGATCGGCGCGATCTTCCTGCTCTATCTGCTCGGCTCGGTAAGCTCGACCTGGTTCGGACATTTGGCAGAGAAGCGCGGACGCCGGCTGATCTTCTGGATCCCGACTGCGATGCTGCTGGTCGGCGTGGCGCTGACTGCCTCGACCTGGCTGGCCCTGGTGGTGGCGGGGATCGGCATCGTCACTATCGGCTTTTTCGGCGCCCATTCGATCGCCTCGAGCTGGGTCGGCAGGCGCGCACGGGCCAGCCGGGGGCAAGCGGCGGCCTTCTACCTGTTCTTCTACTATCTGGGATCGAGCGTGCTCGGCTCGGCGGGAGGCTTTGCCTGGACCGGCTGGGGCTGGGGCGGCGTTGCCCTCTATTGCGGGGTGCTGACCGTGCTCGCGCTGGCCATTGCTGCCAAGCTCTCGACCATCCCACCGCTGCCGTTGCCCGAGGTCACGCCGCCGCGAGCGATGGGAACGGACTAGGCATCGAAATCCCCTTCCGCCTTCAACACCACCAGCGGCTCCAGGCACGCCGAAGGATTGCCGCCTTCTCGGCCGATCTCGCGCGAAAGGCAGGCACCGGCAGCCTGCACCAACCTGATCCGCTCGGCATAGCGCCGCGCCTCGCAGATCGCCGCGAAGCTGCCCGATGACGGACCATTGGCACCGGTCATGACCCCGACCAGCCCGCATTCGCGCTGGATATAGCCACGCCAGCCGGCGAGCAGCGCGGCGACGCTTTCGGCGGGAAAGGCATTGCCGTGCGAGGGCGGAAGCTGCGCGACCTGGCGCAGCAGCACGGCATCGGCGCGATCGAGTTGTTTCGCCGCCTTCACCGCCTCCATCTGGTCGCGACGCAATTCGTCGATCGACTGGGCCCGCACCGGCAGGACCGGGAACAGCGCCAGAGCAGCAAGCAGGGGAGCAAGTCGTCCTATCATGGGGGACGACTATGCCGGGACCTGAACAAAACAAAAGGGGGCGTTCCGGCGAGGAACACCCCTATATTGTTCGCCCGAGAAGGGATCAGAGCTTCTCGGTCAGCTCCGGGACGATCTTGAACAGGTCGCCGACCAGGCCGATGTCCGCGACCTGGAAGATCGGGGCATCCTCGTCCTTGTTGATCGCGATGATCGTCTTGGAGTCCTTCATGCCGGCGAGGTGCTGGATCGCACCCGAGATGCCGATCGCGACATAGACTTCCGGAGCGACGATCTTGCCGGTCTGGCCGACCTGATAGTCGTTCGGGGCATAGCCCGCGTCCACCGCGGCGCGCGAGGCGCCGACGGCGGCGCCGAGCTTGTCCGCCAGCGGATCGATCTGCGCGTGGAACTGCTCCGACGAGCCGAGCGCGCGGCCGCCCGAGACGATCACCTTGGCGCTGGTCAGCTCCGGACGCTCCGACTTGGCGATCTCGGCACCCGCGAAGGTGGAGAGGCCCTTGTCGCCTTCGCCCGATACGGCTTCGATCGCGCCCGAACCGCCGGTGGCCGCCGCCTTGGGGAAGGCGGTGCCGCGCACGGTGATCACCAGCTTCTTGTCGCTGGTCTGCACGGTGGCGATCGCGTTGCCGGCGTAGATCGGACGGGTGAAGGTGTCGGCACCCTCGACCGAGAGGATATCCGAGATCTGCATCACGTCGAGCGCGGCAGCCACGCGCGGCGCGATGTTCTTGCCGGTGGTGGTCGCCGGGAAGAGGACCGCGTCGTGCGTGCCCATCAGCGACACGATCAGCGGCGCGATGTTCTCTGCCAGGAAATGCTCATAAGCCGCGTCATCGGCGACATGGACCTTGCCCACGCCTTCGATCGCCGCCGCCGCCTGGGCAACGCCATCGACGCCCTTGCCGGCGACGAGGAGATGGACTTCACCGAGCTTCGCCGCAGCGGTGACCGCCGAGAGGGTGGCGTCCTTCAGGCTCTGATTGTCGTGCTCGACCCAAACCAGCGTCTTCATTTCGCGACTCCCAGACCCTTGAGCTTTTCGACCAGCTCGTCGACCGAGCCCACCTTGATGCCGGCCGTGCGCTTGGCCGGCTCGACGACCTTGAGCGTCTTGAGGCGCGGGGTGACATCGACGCCGTAATCCGCGACGGTCTTCTTCGCGACCGGCTTGGACTTGGCCTTCATGATGTTCGGCAGCGTGGCGTAGCGCGGCTCGTTGAGGCGAAGATCGGTGGTGACGATCGCCGGCAGCTTGAGATCCACGGTCTCGAGGCCACCATCGACTTCGCGGGTGACCTGTACGCCGTTGCCGCCCAGTTCGACCTTCGAGGCGAAGGTGCCCTGGGGCCAGCCGAGCAGCGCGGCGAGCATCTGGCCGGTCTGGTTGCTGTCGTCGTCGATCGCCTGCTTGCCGAGGATGATCAGCCCGGGCTGCTCTTCTTCCGCGACCTTGGCGAGGAGCTTGGCGACGGCCAGCGGCTCGATTTCGTCATCGGTCTGGATCAGGATGCCGCGATCGGCGCCCATGGCGCGTGCGGTGAGCAGCACATCGGTCTCCGCCTTGGCGACGCCGATGGTGACGACGACCACCTCGGTCGCGGCGCCCTTTTCCTTGAGGCGCACGGCTTCCTCGATCGCGATCTCGTCGAACGGGTTCATGCTCATCTTGACGTTGGCGAGATCGACCCCCGTCCCATCCGCCTTCACGCGGGGCTTCACATTGTAGTCAAGCACGCGCTTGACCGGCACCAGAACTTTCATCGAAATCCTCTCCATCGCTGGAAGAACGGCAATGCCAACCGCTAATGCCCGAGATTCCGGCCAAGTCCACCCCAAACAGTGATAGGGCATACCCAATCATCGAAAAATCGGTGCGGATGGCCGTTTTGCCGAGGCACCGCGAGTTCACCCGAAATTCAGACGCGAACATGCAGCTTCGTGAAGAAAGGGAGAGGACAGATGGGGAAGTACCAGCTGATCATCGGAGCAGCGCTGGCCGCAAGCGTCGCCACCGCGCCCGCGCTTGCGCAGGATGCGCCGGTTTCCGCCAAGGAGAAGAAGCCGCCCGCAACCATCGCCAGGCCGGGCGGCGCGGTCTCGTCGAGCTATGCGCGCTGCGCGCCCGGCAGCCCGATCGGCGGCATCGTGGTGAAGGGCGGGGTGAACCCGACCAGGCGGGAGGGCGCGGCCGAGCCCGAATGCCAGTCCACGACGGACGGCGAAGCGGTGGAGGGCCGAACCTATACCGGCGGCCGGCGCAACCAGGACGCGCCCGCAGCTGCGGTTGAGGCGACGGCGGCCGGGGACATGCCTGCGCGCCTGTCGATGACGCCGACCACGGCCAAGGCAGTCACGCCATCCGCGCCGGCGGGCAAGAGCATTAGCGAGAAGGGCTTGCCCACATCGAAGCCGCACTGAACGAAAAGGGCGGGAGAGACCCGGTCTCTCCCGCCCCTTCGATCCAGGACGACTGTCAGCCAGTCAGGTCGCTCAGGCGGCGACCTTCTTGACCTCGGCCACGATCTTCTTGGCGGCGTCGCCCAGATCGTTGGCGGGGACGATCGCCAGGCCCGAATTGGCCAAGATGTCCTTGCCCTGCTGGACGTTGGTGCCCTCGAGGCGCACGACCAGCGGCACCGAGAGGTTCACTTCCTTCGCCGCGGCGACAATGCCCTCGGCGATGATGTCGCAGCGCATGATGCCGCCGAAGATGTTGACCAGGATGCCCTTCACCGCCGGATCGCTCAGGATGATCTTGAACGCCGCGGTGACCTTCTCCTTGTTGGCGCCACCGCCCACGTCGAGGAAGTTGGCCGGGAACATGCCGTTGAGCTTGATGATGTCCATCGTGGCCATCGCCAGGCCAGCGCCGTTGACCATGCAGCCGATGTCGCCGTCGAGCTTGATGTAGGCGAGGTCGTACTTCGACGCCTCGAGCTCCATCGGATCCTCTTCCGACTCGTCGCGCAGCTCGGCGAGGTCCTTGTGGCGGAACATCGCGTTCGAATCGAAGCCGACCTTGGCGTCGAGGACGAGGAGGTTGCCCTGCTCGGTCAGCGCGAGCGGGTTGACTTCGATCTGCGCGGCATCGGTCGCCAGGAAGGCGGCGAACAGCGACGACGCGACCTTGGCGGCCTGCTTGCCCTGGTCGCCGGTCAGGCCCAGCGCGGCAGCGACGGCGCGGCCGTGGTGCGGCATGAAGCCGGTCGCGGGATCGACGTCGAAAGTGTGGATCTTCTCGGGAGTCGAATGCGCGACTTCCTCGATGTCCATGCCGCCCTCGGTCGAGACGACAAAGGCGACGCGGCCGGTGACGCGGTCGACGAGGAGCGCGAGGTAGAACTCCTTCGCGATGTCGGCGCCGTCGGTGATGTAGAGGCGGTTGACCTGCTTGCCATGCTCACCGGTCTGGATCGTCACCAGCGTGTTGCCGAGCATGTCGGTGGCGTGGGCACGGACCTCGTCCAGCGAGAAGGCGAGGCGGACGCCGCCCTTCGCATCGGGGCCGAGCTCCTTGAACTTGCCCTTGCCGCGGCCGCCGGCATGGATCTGCGACTTCACGACGAAGAGCGGTCCGGGCAGCTTCTTGGCGGCCTCGACGGCCTCCTCGACGGTGAACGCGGCGAAGCCGGCAGCGATCGGCGCGCCATACTTGGCGAGCAGTTCCTTGGCCTGATATTCATGGATGTTCATGGGACGCGCCCTCGTCTTTTGTGGCGGGAAGGAGTTTGCGGGTGCCTTAAGCACGGCGCGCGCGCGAATCCAAATCTTTTCGCAGTAAATGCGATTGCGACAAACTTGCAATAAGTCGTCGTAAAGCCGGTATGGCGGGAAGTGCCGCCCACCGCTAGGAAATCGCCATGACCCTCGTCCTTGCCGCTGCACTGCTGCTCTCGCCCTCTGCCGAACCTGGTGTTGCCCATCAGGCGCTCGACCGGCTCATCGGGTGCTGGGACGCGCCGGGCGAAGTGATGGGCAAGCGCGTCGCGACTCGGGTGCGGGCCGCGTGGCGGCTGGGCGGGCGCTACCTGCTGCTGGAATCGCACGGCCTCGATCCGGCCGATCCCTATGACGCGGCGATCATGATCGGTGACCATGACGGGGACAGGCTAAGCGCGTGGTGGATGGACAGTTTCGGCGCGGGCTACAGCGCCGCCGGCAAGGGCCAGGCCGACAAGGCCGGCGCCATCGCGATCGACTATGCCTATCCCGATGCGCTCTACGCCGATCGGCTGACGCCGCAGGGCAAGGGCTGGCGCTGGACGATCACCGAGCGCAAGCTCGACGGCAGCGAGAAGCCCTTTGCCAGCTATACGCTGAGCCCGGCCAAATGCGACGGCACGGCCTTCGCCTTCTGAGCCGGAACGCCTATCTAATGCTCATGTCGCCCTGGATCGGCCTTGCCCTGTTCCTTGCCACGCTCGCCGGGATGGAGCTGTTCGCCTGGGCGATGCACCGCTGGGTGATGCACGGCCCGGGCTGGTTCCTGCACGAGAGCCACCACCGTGCCCGCACCGGCTGGTTCGAGTGGAACGACCTCTACGCGGTGATCTTCGCGGTGCCCTCGATCATCCTGATCTATGGCGGCGTACAGGCGGGCTGGTGGCCTGGTTCCACGTGGATCGGTGCCGGAATCGCCGGCTATGGCGCGATCTATTTCGGCTTCCACGACGTGATCGTCCACCAGCGGGTGCGCCATCGCTATGTCCCGCGCTCGCGCTACATGAAGCGGATCGTCCAGGCGCACCGACTGCATCACGCGGTCGAATCCAGGCAAGGCGCGGTCAGCTTCGGCTTCCTCTGGGCCGCGCCCGCCGACGAGCTGAAGCGCCAGCTCAAGGCCCGTGGCAGTTCGGCCCGCATCCGCACGAACCCGGATTGACGACTCATCCAGTGCCGGACACATGCTTGTGTCCATGGAGCATCTGAACCTCCCCGAGTCCGAATGGCGCAAGCGCCTCAACCCGGAACAGTTTCACGTGCTGCGAGAGGCCGGGACCGAACCCGCCTTTTCCGGCCGCTTTACCGACAACAAGGCCGATGGCCTGTATCTCTGTGCCGGCTGCAAGCTCGAGTTGTTCGACAGCGCCGACAAATATGATTCGGGATCGGGCTGGCCCAGCTTCACCCGGCCGCTCGATTCGGAGAACGTCACCGAGCATGCCGATGTCAGCCATGGCATGCGCCGCGTCGAACTGCGCTGCGCCCGTTGCGACGGGCATCAGGGCCATGTCTTTCCCGACGGGCCGCCGCCGACCGGCCTGCGCTACTGCATCAACTCGGCCAGCCTCGATTTTCGTTCACGTGGTGGCAACCACAATGCCGCTAGCGACCGGGCTTGAGCGCCTGATCCTTGTGAGCGGGCCGAATAGGGCTTAATCGCACTCCCCCGATGCCATCGAAAAACCTGCCAGCCGTGATCCGCACGCCCAAATGGCGTGACCTTGCCTTCTGGAAGCGCCTTGCCTTCTGGACTCTGATCAGCGGGGGCAGCCTGGCGCTGCTTGCATTCATCGCGCTGCTGATCGCAGTCTATTCGACCAAGTCGACGCTGCCGAGCTTCGACGAACTCAAGTCGTCGCCGAACGGCCAGATGATCCGCGTCCATGCCGCGGACGGCACCGTGCTGGTCTCGCTCGGGCCGAGCTATGGCGAGTGGATCAAGTACGACCAGATCCCGCAGGTGATGAAGGACGCGATCATCGCCACCGAGGATCGCCGCTTCGAATCGCACTGGGGCGTCGATCCGGTCGGTGTCGCCCGCATGTTCTGGCGCGCCAAGCAGCTGCATGACGAAGGCCGGCGCCTCCAGGGCGGCTCGACCATCACCCAGCAGGTGGCACGCACCATCTTCCTGTCGAACAAGTATGATCTCGGCCGCAAGGTGCGCGAAGGCATCATCGCGCTGTCGATGGAGCGCAAGTTCACCAAGAACGAGATTCTCGAGCTCTATCTCAACAAGGTCTATTTCGGCGGCGGCGCCTATGGGATCGACGCGGCGAGCCGGAAGTTCTTCGGCCATCCGGCGACGAATCTGAGCCTGGCCGAGGCGGCGGTGATCGCCGGCCTGGTCAAGGCGCCGTCGCATTATTCGCCCACCGCCGACGCCGACGCTGCGATCGGCCGCGCCAGCGTAGTGCTCGACCTGATGGCCGAGACCGGCAAGATCACCGAGGCGCAGGCCAAGGGCACCGATCCGCGCACCGTGGCACTTGCGCCCGAACCCAAGCAGAACAGCGTACGCTACTTCACCGACTGGGCGCTGCCGCAGCTCGAAGTGCTGATCGACGAGACCGAAGCGCCGCTCGAGGTGTGGACCACGCTCGACCTGGGCATGCAGCGCGCCGCCGATGACGCGATCCGCGCCAATGCCCCGAAGAACGCGCAGGGTGCGCTGGTCAGCCTCGACCGCGACGGCGCCGTCCGCGCAATGGTCGGCGGCAAGGACTATGTCGCCTCGATCTACAACCGCGCGACCCAGGCGACGCGCCAGCCGGGCTCGGCGTTCAAGCTGTTCGTCTATCTCGCCGCGCTGGAATCGGGCCACAAGCCCGACGACCTGGTGGTCGACGAGCCGGTGACGATCAATGGCTGGAGCCCCCGCAACAGCTCGGGCGCGTTCCGCGGCGAGATGAACATCCGCACCGCCTTCGCCTATTCGGTCAATACGATCGCGGCGAAGCTCGGCCAGGAGGTCGGCTTCGGCGCGATCGCCGACATGGCGCGCCGCTTCGGCATCACCACGCCGGTGGACACGCATCCGGCGATGGTGCTCGGCACTTCGGACGTGCGCCTGATCGACATGACCCGCGCCTTCGCCTCGGTGGCGAACAAGGGCGTGGCGGTGACGCCCTATGGCATCACTCGAGTGACTGCGAACGGCGCGGTGATCTACCAGCACGAGGTGGACACCAGCCATGTGCTCGTCGCGCCTTATGTCGCGGCGCAAATGACCGACCTGATGCAGACCGCGGTCGCCACCGGCACCGGGCGCGCCGCGCAGATCGGCCGCCCGGTCGCAGGCAAGACCGGCACCACCACTTCGAACAAGGACGGCTGGTTCGTCGGCTTCTCCTCGGGCCTTACCACGGGCGTTTGGATGGGCCGCGACGATGCCAGGGTCGTCCCCGGCCTGCAGGGCGGCACCGCCCCGGCGCGTGCCTTCCATGACTTCATGATCAAGGCCGTGGCCAAGCGCCCGGTCGAGCAGTTCGACACCCAGGTGACCCTGCCCGAGTACCAGCTCGACGAAGAGAACGCCGCCTATGGCGAGCCCGACAATGGCGTGTTCGTCGATGAGGACGGCAATCCGGTGCCCGAAGACCAGCAGCCGCGCGGCGACGGCACCGAACAGGTCCAGCCGATTCCCGGCCAGCAGGGCGGCCAGGGCGACGAGCAGCTCGACCAGGACTGGATCGACCGGATGACCGGCCGCCGTCCCTCGGCGCCTGCGCAGCCACAGCGCGATCCCCGGGACACACCGCGCGACGCGCCGCGCCAGCAGGCGCCCCAGCCGCGGGACGCGGCGCCTCGCGGCGAACAGCAATAACACTTTGTGAGCCCCCTCCCGGAAAGGGAGGGGAAATTACCGCCCGTACCAGTGCAGCCCGGCACCGTTGCGCTTGAGCCAGGCCCGGGCCCGCTCGGGATCGCCCTCGTAGAGCTCGGCCACCACCCGGTGAAACGCTGGCGAGTGGTTCATATGGATGCGGTGCGCCACTTCATGCGCCACCGTGGAGCGGCGGACGAAACTCGGGGCGAGCAGCAGCCGCCAGCTGTAGCGAATCTGGCCCGACGAAGCGCAGCTGCCCCAGCGGCCGCGCGGATCGCCGATCGATACCTTGGTGACCGTCACCCCGGCACGCTCGGCATATTCGGCGGTTTCCTCGCTCAGCAGATCGAGCGCCGCCTGGCGGAGCCAGCGCTCGATGCGCTTCTCCAACCCCTCGCGCGGGCCACCGCAGAGCAGCTGGTCGCCGATCAGGCGCGGGGTGCGGCCGGCACCGGTCGCGGGCCAGACGATCTCCACTTCGGCATCGCCGATCGGAATCCGCGCGCCCGGCTCGAACGGCCGTGCCTCGGGCATCTTGGCCTGCTGCGCCGCAATCCAGCCCTGATGCTCACGCGCCCAGTCCATCGCCTTCTTGAGCGAAGCGCGTGGCGGCAAAGTGAGCTTTATCCGGCCACTGCGCGGATCGACCGAGAGCCGCATCCGCCGCGAGCGGGCGTTGCGGACCACCTCGATCTCGGGGTCGCTCAAAGCTCGCGGTCCACCAGGTGATGCTCGAAGTCGATCACGTCGTCCTCGCTGACCGTCCAGCCGCGAGTCGATTCACCGGCCTTGTGGACGGCTTCGGGATCGCCGCTCACGAGATAGTGCCAGTCGGGCAGCGGCTTGCCCTCGCTGCGCAGGCGATAGGCACAGGTGGAGGGAAGCCACTCGATCTCGGGCACGTTGCGCACCGTCAGCCGCACGCATTCGGGGACATAGGCGTGGCGGTGCTTGTAGTCCGAACAGCGCCCCATCCGCCGATCGAGCAGGCGGCAGGCGACGTTGGTGGCGTGCAGCTCACCCGTCTCCTCATCCTCCAGCTTGTGGATGCAGCATTTGCCGCAGCCGTCGCAAAGGGCTTCCCATTGCGCACGGTCGAGCTTTTCCAGCGGCAGGTCTTCCCAGAATTTCCCGGTCATTTCACCCAGTGTTCGAGCTCCGCCACAAGGGCCGGAGCATCCTTCTCGATCGGCAGCGACGTGATTGGCTTGCCGTCCCGGTCCATCAGATAGGCAATCTGGCTGTGTCCTACCAGATAGGCGCCGCCCGGACCGGGTGCTTCCTTCTTGGCATAGACCGCATATTGCCTGGTAACCGCCTGGATCGCCGCCGGAGTGCCGGTGAGCCCGACGATCCGGTCGTCGAAATTGCGGACGAACTCGCCGACCACCTTGGGCGTGTCGCGCTCGGGATCGACGGTGATGAAGATCGGCACGATCGCCTTCGCCTTGTCCGGCGCCTGCTTGTCGAGCGTCTTCATCGCCTGGCCGATCTTGAGCATGTCGTTCGGGCAGATGTCCGGGCACCAGGTGTACCCGAAATAGACGATGCGATATTTGCCGGCGAAATCGCCGTCGCGAACCGTCTTGCCCGCGGGATCGGTGAGCGCGAACGGCCCGCCGATCCGCGCCCCGGCCAGCGGGGGCTCATCGGCCGCGCCGCCGCTGCAGCCTGAGACGATCAGTAGCAAAGGCGCAAAGGCCTGAAATATCCTGCTCATGGTATCGCCAGCCATGATCTGATAGTTCGGGGCTTGCAAGCACTGCCGCTATGGGGTTTGGGCAAACACATGATCGTACGCGTAATGGGCGCCGCCGGCGCCGCCCTGCTGATGCTCGCCGCCGTGCCGGCATCGGCCCAGCAATTCTCGGACAGCTACAACTTCCTCAACGCCATCCGCGAGACGGACGGCGCCAAGGTGAACAAGTATCTCGAGAACAAGTCGCTCCGCATCGTCAACGCGAAGGATCGCACGACCGGCGAGGGCGCGCTGCACATCGTGACCAAGCGCAATGACGCGACCTATCTGCGCGTGCTGCTCCAGCAGGACGATATCAACGCCAACCTGCCGGACGGCCGCGGCAACACCGCGCTGATCATCGCCGCCGAGCGGGGCTGGGGCGAGGGCGTGCAGATCCTGATCAAGTACGGCGCCAATGTGAACATGGCGAACAGCAGCGGCGAGACCCCGCTGATCCGCGCCGTGCAGGTCCATGACATCGACGTGGTCCGCCAGCTGCTCGATGCCGGCGCCAATCCGGACCGCACCGACAATGTCACCGGCAAGTCCGCCCGCGACTATGCCCATGACGAGACCCGCTACCCGCAGATCGCCAAGCTGCTCAACGAAGCACCCAAGGGCGGCAAGAGCAGCGGCGCTGCCGCGCCGGCAGGCCCGAAGCTCTAAGCCCCGGCACGGAAGCCGGGCCCTTCCCGGCTTCCCCCCTCGAACATCGAAGCTGCGGCCGGGCGCCAAAGTACACGAAGTACAGGCCAAGAGCGGGTTTGTGCGCGCCTTTGGACGGCCCGGCACCGGCCGGAAGCGCGCCCCAAGCAGCCCTATTGCGCGCGCGGGATCCTATTCTTCCAACAGGCCTAGAACGCCGCCTCCGCATCGGGATCCAGCATCTGGATCACCCGGCGCGCGGCGCGGCGGGCGAAGGCGAGCGTAGTCTTCTTGCGGGTGGGTGCCGGCAGCGGCACCGTCGCCGCTTCACGCATCACCGCCGCATCATAGCGATCGGCGACGATCAGCCCGGCGCGCGCCGGCAGGAAGCCTTCCTGCTCGAAGGGCCGCAGGTCGAAGCCTTCCGGCACCGCCCAGAAGAAACGGTCGCAATGCGCGAGATAATCGGTCCATTTGCCGTCACCGAGCAGATCGGCGCGCGAGACCTTGATCTCGACGATGACGATGTTGCCGCGGGAATCGATCGCCACCAGATCGGCGCGACGGCCGCCCTCGAGCGGCACTTCGGCCAGCGCGACGCAATCATGGCGCAGCAGCAGGCGCGTTACCCCGCGCGCCACATCGGCGGCGATCAGGGGGCCATCTGGCAGCGGGTCTTCCGAAAGCGAAACGGCCGGGGAGGTCATCCCCGGCCGTTTAGAACATTAAGCGAACGCGGGGAACCCCGCGACTCGGCTCAACGATAGAAAACATGGTTGCCGACCGAGCCGACACGGGCGCGCTTCCAGCTCGGCTTCACGTAGCGGGCATGGAAATACAGCGCTTCCGGCACCGGCGAATCCCACTGGTCCTTCATTGCGACCTGGGCGACCGCGAGCGCCTTCTTCCACTGGCCGTTCGACGGCGGGGTCGGCAGCTTGCCGCCGCGCACGAAGGAGAACTGGCCGCGCTGGGTGACGACGCCGCACACCGAAGTGGGGAAACGGCCCGACTCGGTGCGGTTGAGGATCACATCGGCAACCGCGAGCTGGCCCGAAAGGGGCTCGCCCTTGGCTTCGTAATAGATGCTGACGGCAAGGCAGTTGAGTTCGCGGTCGAGCGACGCGGGCGCATCCTGCGCAGCCACGGCATCAGACAGCGAAGCGAAATCTTCGTCCGCATCCACATTGGGGATCGGCTGGACGATTTCCGTCTTTTCCTGGACCGGAGTCGGCGCGGCCTGGGGGGCCGGCGCGGGAACCTGCTGGAGGTTCTGGACGTTGACCTGATGAACCGGCGCATCCTGCACGGTGTTGGTCACGTCGAGCGTGGCGGCATTCGCAAGTGCGCCAGCGCAAAAAGTCACGGCCGCGAAACCCGCGGCGCGATGGATGAACTTCATTAGGGTTCGTTACTGTGCGGTTGGTGCGCGGCCGGCCCTGTTTCTCATATGGGCCGCCGGGCTTCCCCCCCGACTGCGTAACCGACCGACTTCACACCCCGGCAGGCACAACGCGATTGAAAGTGGTCGGCCCTTTCGCCGCGCGCGAGGCTTATGTCAATTCAATGTCATCGTTTCAGCGGCGAACCGTTCGCCGTCTGCGATATCCAGTTCAATCACCCAAAGATCTGAATCGCGCGCTCGACGCCGCTGCCAATAGGCGGTGACTTCGCCGTCGTCGGCAAATAACTGGGGTCCCGAGCGAATTAGGGCGGCGCCCCCATCAGGACCAAGGCCACGCTCGAAGAAGCGCGGATTGGCGCCGCGTTCGACCAGCAGCAACAGCACCGCTCCGGCCGTCGCGTCCCCCTTGGCCAGCACCATCGCGCTGCCGCCGGCACCCTCGGCACGGCGGATCAGCGCGTTGACCAGCACGCCGGTGGCGAGCCGCGCCATCAGCCCTGCGCGTAGCCGGGAAGCGTGGCGAGCGGGATACGCGAGCGCATGAACGTGCCGGTGCCGCGTGCCGCTTCCTCGCCGGTCGCATCGATCAGCCGCGCCTCGCCCACGAACACGCGACGCTGCCCGCTAACCCAGCGCCCCTCCGCCACCACGGGGCCAGGCCCCAGAGGCTTGGTGAGCAGCAGGTTGAACTGGGTGGTCAGCACGAAGCGATCGGTGACCAGGCTGTTCACCGCGTAAAAGGCGGCGTCATCGAGCATCTTGAAATAGCTCGTGCCATGCGCCGCGCCGGCGGCGTGGAAATAGCGTTCGTCGATATTGAAGCGGATGCGCGCGACGCCGGGTTCCGGGATCTCGAGCACGGACTCGAACAGCCGGTTGATCGGCGCCGCGGCATAAAGGGATTCGAGCGCACGGAAATGCGCCTCCGCCCCCGTGGGAGACTCAGGCTGCGTCACGCGTCTCCACGCCAGCGAGCAGGGCATAGAGCGCATCGCGCGAGCCCGCGCCGCGCAGCTTGGCGGCGATGGTCTTGTCGCGCAGCAGCCGCGAGACACAGGCCAGCGCCTTGAGATGCTCGGCACCCGCGCCGACCGGCGAGAGCAGCATGAACACCAGGTCGACCGGCAGTTCGTCCACCGCGCCGAAATCGACGGGTTTGTCGAGCCGGACGAATATGCCGCAGACGCGGCGGATGGATTCGAGCTTGCCGTGCGGGATGGCGATACCGGCGCCAAAACCGGTCGAACCGAGCTTCTCGCGCTCGGAAAGCGTTTCGGCCACACCGCGGGCGTCGAGGCCGTAAGCCTCGGCCGCCGCGGCCCCCAGCGCCGCGAACAGCGCCTTCTTGCTGGCAACACTCACGCCGGAGAGCACTGCCTCCGGCACGAGCAAATCACTGATCGTCGTCATCGAAATTCCAGTTGAGGTCCGCCCCCCGGGGCCTGCCTAATACTCAGGCGGCGCGATTGGGTTCCACCCATCCGATCGTCCCGTCGCCGCGCCGATACACCATGTTATGGGCGCCCGTCGCGCTGTTTTTGAACAGCAGCGCGTTGGTATTCCGCAGGTCGAGCATCATAACTGCGTCCGAAACGGTGGCATCCGGCACATCGACGCGGGTCTCCGCGATGATCAGCGGCGCATCCGACGCCTCGTCCTCATCCACGCTTTCCTGGAACAGCGTGTAGCCGGCATTGTTGTCATAGGATCCGTTGTCATAGGCGCCATTCTCGGCGAAGGCGTTGACCACGCCATTCTGCCGATCCTTGAGCCGGCGGGTATAGCGGCGAAGCTGCTTGTCGATCCGGTCGGCCGCGCCGTCGAACGCGCCATGTGCCTCCATGCCCTTGTTGGTCGCCTTGAGGACCAGGCCCTGCATCACGTGCATCACGATGTCGCAGGTGAAGCCGTTATCGTGCGGCCCCTTGCCGAAGGTCGCCTGGGAGGAGAGGGCGCGCGAGAAATATTTGTCGGCGATCCCCTGGAGTCGTTCGGTCACCTGCTCCTTGAGCGCGGCGCCAGTCTCGACCTGATGCCCAGAAACCCGAATGTCCATCGTTCACCTCCACTTTTATGAGGACCCTAGCTGGGGCGGGGTCCGGACCGATTGACCGCGGTCAACTACCGGGATCAACTGGTCGGGGCGGTGCCCCAGAGCGGCTCCTCCATCTTGGAAAGAAAGGCTGCGTGGCGTTCGAGTTCCGCCGGACTCGCAGCAAATTGTCGTGCGGGACGCACATGTACCCGTGTCGGCGCTTCGGCGGCCGTCTCGCGGACCACCGGCGCGTCCACCGCCAGGCCAAGCGTGATCTGCCGGCCGCCGGTCAGCTCGACATAGACCTGCGCCAGCAGCGAGGCGTCGATCAGCGCGCCGTGCAGCGTGCGCTGGGTCAGATCGATGCCATAGCGCGAGCAGAGCGCATCGAGCGTATGCTTGGCGCCGGGATGCTTCACCCGCGCAATCGCCAGCGTATCGACCATGCGGCTGAGGTCGACGATGGGCCGGCCGCTGCGGATCAGCTCGCCATTGATGAAGCCGAAGTCGAAATTGGCGTTGTGCGCGATCATCGGGCTGTCGCCGATGAACTCGAGCATGTCCTCGACCACATCCTCGAACAGCGGCTTGTCCGAGAGGAACACGTCCGACAGGCCGTGGACGTTGAACGCCTCGATCGGCATCGGCCGCTGGGGATTGATATAGACGTGGAAATTGCGCCCGGTGAGCACGCGATTGACCAGCTCGACACAGCCGATCTCGACCAGCCGGTCGCCACCAGAGAAGCTGAGCCCGGTGGTTTCGGTGTCGAACACGATTTCACGCATTGCGGCCTTATCCTCCCGCGCGGCCCGCTAGGCAAGCGATGACATTACGTACCACCGCGCGCGTCTCCCCGATCGTCCCGCCGGTGGGGATGACGAAGTCCGCGCGGTCGCGCTTTTCCGAGTCGGGCAGCTGGCGGGCGAGGATCGCTTCGAATCGCGCCTCGGTCATGCCCGGCCGGGCCAGCACGCGCTCGCGCTGCACTTCGGCGGGTGCGGAGACCACGGCGATCTTGTCGACATGGCGCCAGCCGCCCGCTTCGAACAGCAAGGGTATGTCGAGCACCACCAGCGGCGCATCGCGATTCGCCTGGAGAAAGGCCTCGCGCTTGTCGGCGACAGCGGGGTGGAGGATCGCTTCCAGCCGGGCAAAGGCAGTGGGATCGGCCATCACCGCCTCGCGCAGCAGCGTGCGGTTCACCCCGAGTTCGCTGGTGGTGTCGGGAAACTCGGCCTCGATCGCGGCGACGGCTTCGCCGTCCGGGCCCTGGAGCCTGTGGACCTCGGCATCGGCGTCGAACACCGGCACGCCGCTTTCCGCGAACATCGCCGCCACGGTCGACTTGCCCATGCCGATCGACCCGGTGAGGCCCAGGGTGACCGGACGATCGCTCATTTCAGCAGCAACTCGCGCAGTTCGTCGTCGCGGTCGCGCGGAGGCTCGGCGCCGAAGAACAGCTCGAAGGCGAGCGCGGCCTGGCCGACCAGCATCTCGAGCCCGTCGACCGTATCGAGATCGCGGTCGCGCGCCTGGGCGAGCAGCTCGGTCTCGAGCGGGGCATAGACCGCGTCATAGACCACCGCATCCTCGGGCAGCGGCGACAGGTCGATCTCGAGCGGCGGCTGGCCGACCATGCCGAGCGCACTGGCATTCACCAGCAGCGCGGCCGGGGGCAGCTTGGCGGTGAGCGGCAGCGCCTCGCCCCTGATCCCGAAGCTGGAGAGCAGGGCCGCGCCCTTCAGCACGTTGCGGTTGAGCAAGGTGACCTTGCCGACGCCGACACGCGACAGCGCGAACAGGATCGCGCGGGCGGCACCACCCGCACCGATGACCACGACATGCTGGCCCTCGAGATCGAGCCCGGCGATCGGCGCATAGAAGCCGCCGGCATCGGTGTTGGTGCCGATCAGCGCACCATCCTCGGCGCGGACCACCGTGTTGATCGCGCCGATCGAATCGCGGACGCCGCCGCGATCCTCGACGAACTCGAGCGACGCCTGCTTATGGGGCAGGGTGATGTTGCAGCCGCGCCAGTCCGGATCCGCCTTCCGCGACTCGAAATAGCCGGCAAGCTCCTCGGGCTTCACATGCGCGCGGCGATATTCGGCTTCGATGCCGAGCTGCTCCAGCCAGAAGCCATGGATCAGCGGCGACTTGGACTGGGCGATGGGGTCGCCGATCACCTCGGCATATGCAGTCATGACGTCAGAACCCCGCGGGTGCGCAGATAGGAAAGGATCGGCAGCAACGGCATGCCGAGGATGGTGAACTGGCTGCCGTCGGTGCGGCTGAACAGCTGGACGCCCGGCCCCTCGATCCGGAAGCAGCCGACGCACCCGGCGATCGCAGGCCATTCGACATCGAGATATTCCTCGATGAATTCCTCGGACAGCGGCCGGACATGGAGCTTGGCGCGATCGACAAACCGCCACACTGCACGGCCACCCTCGGCGATCACCGCGGCGCTGTAGATGTCGTGCGTCTTGCCCGACATGCGGCGGAGATGGTCGGCCGCCTGCTCGCGGCTCTTCGGCTTGTCGAGCAGCGAGCCGTCGTCGAGCGCGACCAGCGAGTCGCCGCCGAGTACCAGCGCCGTGGGGACAAGGCCGGAGACCTTGAGCGCCTTCAGCTCGGCCAGCGCATCCGCCAGGTCGCGCGGCGCGATGCCGCTCGCGAGCAAAGATTCCTTGGCCGAGGCTTCGTCGACCTGTGCCGTCACGGCTTCATGCGGCACGCCGGCATCGTTGAGCATCGCGCGGCGCGAGGCGCTTTGCGAAGCGAGTACGAGTTTCATGCTTTTCCTTTTTCGAGCGTCCGCTCGTTGCACAGCTGGATGATCGCCGCCGCGGTTTCCTCGATCGAACGCCTTGTGACGTCGATCACCGGCCAGCCATTGTCGGCGAACATCCGCCGCGCATAGGCGACTTCGCGGGTCACCGCATCCTGCTCGACATAGCTCGTCTCGGTGGCCTGGTTGAGCGAGAGCAGGCGGTTGCGACGGATCTGGATCAGCCGGTCGGCGCTGGTGGTGAGGCCGACGATCAGCGGATGCTTGAGCTTGTAGAGCTCGGGCGGCGGCGGCGATTCCACCACGATCGGGATGTTAGCGGTCTTGTAGCCACGGTTCGCCAGGTAGATCGACGTCGGCGTCTTGGACGAACGCGAGACGCCGGCGAGGAGGATGTCCGCCTCTTCCCAATCCTCGGCGAGCAGCCCGTCATCGTGCGCGATGGTGAACTGGATCGCATCGACACGGGCGAAATAGGCGGCATCCAGCGTATGTTGCCGGCCCGGCCGCGCCTTGGCTTCCTGGCCGAGCAGGTTGGACAGCGCGTGGTTGACCGGATCGAGCGGCGCGATCGCCGGCAGGCCCATCGCGCGGCAGCGGCTCTCCAGCGTGCGGCGGATTTCCGGGTTCACCAGCGTGTAGAGCACCAGCCCCGGATTCTGGGCGATCTCCTGGAGGATCCGCTCGAGATGCGCTTCGCTGCGCACCATCGGCCAGAAGTGGCGGAGCGTTTCGACATCGTCATATTGGGCGAGTGCCGCCTTGGCGATGTTCTCCAGCGTCTCGCCGGTGGAATCGGAGAGGAGGTGGAGGTGAAGCCGCATCAGTGACCCTTGTGGAAGGCGCGGAGCGCCGCTGGGTGTGAATCTGTGGATAACATGGCTGACAGCCACTAGCGCAACCCGGCGGATGAACCAATCGGGTCAGTTTGATGACTCCCACTGGTGATTCGTCCACAGCCGCGTCCCCAACTTGTGATTCCAATCCACAGCCTGTTGAAAACGGGGACGGCGTGCGCGAATCCGAGGACTCCCGAGGGGCCGCCAGAGTCAAACTGTTGGCAACTCGCGGACGAGTGCATAAGCCCCGGCTTTCACGCGCCAACAGACTCCAACAATCTCTAGATTCATTCTTTATTGTTTTAGGAACGAGGCCCTGACCGACTCCCATCCCAAGCCGCTGCTCGAGACGCTCCAGGGTGTTCGACAGGAGACTCCGCCCGTCTGGCTGATGCGTCAGGCCGGTCGCTATCTGCCCGAATATCGCGCGCTCCGGGCCGAGAAGGGCGGATTCCTCGAACTCGCGCTCGACCCTGAAGCTGCGGCCGAGATCACCCTCCAGCCGATCCGCCGCTTCGGCATGGACGGCGCGATCCTGTTCTCCGACATCCTGATGGTGCCGATGGCGCTGGGCCAGAAACTCTGGTTCGAAACCGGCGAAGGTCCCCGCCTCGCGCCGACCGTGACGGCCCGTCAGATCCTGGATGGCCTTGAATCGCGTCCTGAGGCCCTGCAGCCGGTCTATGAGACCGTTCGGCAGGTATGGGCCGCCCTCGACCCGCGAACCACCTTCCTGGGCTTCGCAGGCAGCCCCTGGACCGTTGCCACCTATATGATCGCCGGACAGGGGAGTCGCGAGCAGGCCGAGGCGCGCAGACTCGCTTATGCCGATCCCGGACTCATGCAGGCGCTGGTCGATCGCATCGCCGACTGCACGATCGACTATCTGGCGGCACAGATCGATGCCGGCGTCGAAGCCGTACAACTGTTCGACAGCTGGGCCGGCAGCCTTTCGCCCGAGCAGTTCGAGCGCTGGGTGATCGCGCCGACCGCCCGCATCGCCGCGGCGGTGAAGGGCAAGGCACCGGTGATCGGCTTCCCCAAGGGCGCCGGTGGCAAGCTGCCCGCCTATGCGCGCGAGACCGGCGTCGATGCGATCGGACTCGACGAGACGGTCGATCCGGCCTGGGCCGACGCCGTGCTGCCGGAAGGGCTGCCGGTGCAGGGCAATCTCGATCCGCTCGCGCTGATCGCCGGCGGCGATACGCTCGATCGCGCGGTCGACCGGATCCTTTCGGCCTTCCCAACTCGTCCGCATGTGTTCAATCTCGGGCACGGCATCCAGCAGGACACGCCAATCGAGCATGTCGAGCGGCTGCTGGCGCGGATCAGGGGGTAGAGATGGCGGGATTCCTCGGTGGGGCGTATCTTTGGGTCAAGGCGTTCCACATCATCTTCGTGATCTTCTGGATGGCCGGCCTGTTCCTGCTGCCGCGCTATCTCGTCCATCACCAGGAAGCGCTGGGCACGCCCGAGGCAGTCGCCTGGGAAAAGCGCGAGGCGCTGCTCCGTCGAATGATCCTCACGCCCTCGATCGGGATCGTCTGGCTGCTCGGCCTGATGCTCGCCGCCAATCTCGGCCTGTTCGAAGGCGGAGCAGGGCTCGGCTGGCTCCATGCCAAGCTGCTGATCGTGTTCCTGCTTTCCGGCTATCACGGCTGGGCGGTCGGCTATTCGAAGAAGCTGGCGAAGGGGCAGGGTGCGATCGCGCCGCGGACGCTGCGGATGGTCGGCGAAGTGCCGGCGCTGGCGGTGATCCTCATCGCTATCCTCGCGGTGGTGAAGCCCTTCTGAGCGTTGGCGCAATTTAGTTGCGCCATTTCGGTTTGTCGCCGCAACTTACCGCTTGCCGCAAAAGCGCATACCAGACCGCGGAGACCGGTTGACTTGGGGGTAGGCCACTCCTAATTCGACGCTGTGGACCGGGTCACCGGGCCATCCCTCCTCCAAGCATCGTTATTCGCGCGCGACTCTACCCGCCGACCGACGCTCCCCCCAGCATCCAAGCACCCGGACTCCCAATGCATCTCAAGGACCTCAAGAAGAAAGCCCCCGCCGAACTGGTCTCGATGGCCGAGGAGCTCGGCGTGGAGAGCGCTTCGACGCTGCGCAAGCAGGACCTGCTGTTCGGCATCCTCAAGGCCGAGGCCGAGAATGGCGAGCAGATCCTGGGCCTGGGCACGATCGAGGTGCTGCCGGACGGCTTCGGCTTCCTGCGCAGCCCCGAGGCGAACTATCTCGCCGGCCCGGACGACATCTATGTCTCGCCCAACCAGGTCCGCAAGTTCGGCCTGCGCACCGGCGATACGGTGGAAGGCGAAATCCGCGCGCCCAAGGATGGCGAGCGCTATTTCGCCCTGGTCCGCCTGGTCTCGGTCAATTTCGATGATCCCGACGCGGTCCGTCACCGCGTCAACTTCGACAACCTCACCCCGCTCTATCCCGAGAGCAAGCTGACGCTCGACCAGCTCGACCCGACCCAGAAGGACAAGTCGGCCCGGGTCATCGACATCGTCTCGCCGCAGGGCAAGGGCCAGCGCACGCTGATCGTCGCGCCGCCGCGCGTCGGCAAGACGGTGATGCTGCAGAACATCGCCAAGGCGATCACCGACAACCATCCCGAAGTCTTCCTGATCGTGCTGCTCATCGACGAGCGCCCCGAGGAAGTCACCGACATGCAGCGCTCGGTGAAGGGCGAGGTGATCTCCTCGACCTTCGACGAGCCGGCCCAGCGCCACGTGCAAGTCTCTGAAATGGTTATCGAAAAGGCAAAGCGCCTGGTCGAGCACAAGAAGGATGTGGTCATCCTGCTCGATTCGATCACTCGTCTCGGCCGCGCCTACAACACCGTGGTGCCTTCGTCGGGCAAGGTGCTGACCGGCGGTGTCGACGCCAACGCCCTGCAGCGCCCGAAGCGCTTCTTCGGCGCCGCGCGCAACATCGAAGAGGGCGGTTCGCTCTCGATCATTGCCACTGCGCTGATCGACACTGGCAGCCGCATGGACGAAGTCATCTTCGAAGAGTTCAAGGGCACCGGTAACTCGGAAATCGTCCTCGACCGCAAGGTGGCGGACAAGCGCATCTTCCCGGCGCTCGACGTCGGCAAGTCGGGCACCCGCAAGGAAGAGCTGCTGGTCGACAAGGCCAAGCTCACCAAGATGTGGGTGCTGCGCCGCATCCTCATGCAGATGGGCACCGTCGATGCGATGGAGTTCCTGCTCGACAAGATGAAGGACTCGAAGACCAACGAGGATTTCTTCGACTCGATGAACCAGTAAGCTGTCCCACGCTCCACGTGGAACAGGACGAAAAGGCCGGGCCCAGCGCCCGGCCTTTTTCGTTTTGATGCTGGACGCGCCCGACGCTTGCATGCCGCTGCAAGCGCGTTAGGGCTTAGCCGATGCTCGACATGCTCCTCAGCGCCGCCGCAGCCGGAATCGGCTCTCCTGCCGATATCTGGCAGCATATCCTCGCCGATTTCTCGAACCTGGGCGATCCGTCCGCCCTGGCCGCCTTCGGCTCGGTGCTGATGATCGACCTGGTGCTGGCGGGCGATAATGCGATCGTTGTCGGTGCGCTTGCCGCGGGGCTCCCCGCCGAGCAGCGCAAGAAGGTCATCCTGATCGGCATCGGCGCCGCGCTGGTCCTGCGCATCGCCTTTGCGCTGATCGTCAGCTGGTTGATGGGCATTGTCGGCCTGATCTTCGCCGGTGGCCTGCTGCTGCTCTGGGTGAGCTGGAAATTCTGGCGCGAGATCCGCGAGGGCGGCCCGCACGCCGATGAGGTGGAATCGGGCCTGAAGCCCGCCAGGAGCTTCGCCGCGGCCGCCTGGGCGGTTGCGGTCGCCGACGTCTCGATGAGCCTCGACAATGTCCTGGCGGTCGCCGGCGCGGCCCGCGAGCATCCCGGTATCCTCGTCGTCGGGCTGCTGCTCTCGGTGGCGCTGATGGGCATCGCGGCAAACCTGATCGCCAAGCTGATCAACCGCTATCCCTGGATCGCCTATATCGGCCTGATCGTGATCGTCTTCGTGGCGTTCCGCATGATCTATGAAGGCTGGGTGGGCACGCACCAGACGCCGGGGATCACCAGCTTCTTCTGAAGATGATTACCAGGTCTCCCGTGCTTGCGGGAGGAGAGGGAAGGCCGGGCATTGCCCGGCCTTTTCCGTTTCACAGGCTGGTGCGACCTAATGCGCCACTGCCTTGGAAAACAGGTTCATCACCACCACACCGGCGATGATCAGTCCCAGCCCAAGCATTGCCGGCATATCGAGCTTCTGCCCCTGGAAAATCCAGGCGATCGCCGTGATCAACACGATCCCCACGCCGGACCAGATCGCATAGGCGATTCCCGTCGGGATCGTCCGCAGGGTGAGCGACAGGCAGTAAAAGGCAGCCGCATAGGCAATGACCGTGACCAGGCTCGGCACCAGGCGGGTGAAGCCTTCGGACTGTTTCATGAAGCTGGTGCCGAGTACTTCGGCAGCGATGGCGATACTCAGGAAGAGATAGTTCATGGCGGACTCCGATTGGGTTCGGAGCCGCAGGCCATGCGTCGCGCCGAACCGGGTTCGTTGGACGCCGAGGCTGAGAAGAACCCGCGTGCGGGCGCAGGAGCCACCACCCTGCTGCTCTATTTTCGACGGCTCGAACTCTAGGCTGATGCGATCCGCCTGTCACGTCGCCGGCAGGAGCGAAAGGCGGTGCGCTCACAGGAACACGCCGCCTTCAAAACAACTTATCCCAGGTTCTTCGCAAAGAACTCGGCAGTGCGAGCGTCGGCCAGCCTGGCAGCTTCATCCGAGCGGCGCTTGCCGAAGGTGTCGGCGAAGCCGTGATCCTCGCCGGCATAGTCGTACAGCGTGACCTTGGGGTGATCGTCCAGGCCGGCATGCATCGCCGCCTGGGCTTCCGGGGTCACGAAGTGATCGGCTTGGGGAATATGCATGAGCACCGGGCGCGAGATGCCGTGCTTCTCGCCGAGCAGATTGTCGATGCCCACGCCATAATAGCCGACGCTTGCATCGCTGTCGGTCCGGGTCGCGCTCATGAATGCCAGGCGTCCACCCAGGCAGAAACCGACCACGCCGACCTTGCCGCCCTCGCCGAGCTGGGCACGCGCCGCGCGGATCGTTGCCTCGATATCGCGGATCCCGGCGTCCTGGTTGAACTTGCCCATCAGCGCGAGCGCCTGCTGGAACTGCTCGGGCACATCGGCATCGAGCTGGATGCCCGGCTCGAGGCGCCAGAACAGATCGGGCGCGAGGCTGAGATAGCCCTTCGCCGCCCAGTCGTCGCACTTTTGGCGGATGCCCGGGTTCACGCCGAAGATCTCCTGGATCACGATCACCGCTGCCTTGGGCGTGCCCTCGGGCCGGGCGACATAGGCCTGGAAGCTGCCGCTGCCGTCGATCGTATCGATGCTGATCATTTCGCTCACAATAGAGTCCTTCCGGAATGAAGCCGCTCATGTTCGAGCAGCCAGGATTTGGTCTTGGGTCCGTCGCCGCCCGAATAATTGCCGAGGCGGCCGCCATCGGCGAGCACGCGGTGGCAGGGGACGAGGATGGGAAAGGGGTTGCGCGAGCAGAGCTGGCCGATGGCGCGGGCGCTGGAGCCGGTCTGGCGGGCGAGTTCGCCGTAGCTCAGCGTCTCGCCATAGCCGATGCCGATCATCGCGGCGCGCAGCTCTGTTCCACGTGAAGTCGGCAGCGGCTCGAGCGGCAGGTCGAAGTCACGGCGATCACCCGCGAACCAGGATTCGAGTTGCTCGAGCGCGGCGCGGACGGCAGTGGCGCGGGCAGGGCGGGGCGCGTCGATGCCACCGATCGTCACGGAAACCAGCATGTCTTCGCTACCTTCGACCCGCACCGGGCCGATGGGCGTTGCGATCACACCATGGTCGCGCGCATACATGCATCCGAACTAGCAGCCGCATCGCGGCGCGCGCAACGGAGATAGCCATGAAGATCAACGTCGAGGTGGATTGCACGCCCGAGGAAGCGCGCCGGGCGATGGGCCTGCCCGATCTGGGGCCGGTGCATGAGCGCTATGTCTCGATGATGGTCGATGCGATCAACAAGCATGGCAGCCCCGAGGCGTTCCAGCAGATGCTGCAGAGCTGGTCGCCGATGGGCGAGGCGGGGATGGGGTTCTGGCGCGCGATGTTCGATGCCGGCACCGGGAGCAAGACCGACAAGTAATGGATACGATCTACGCGGTTTCCAGCGGCGCTCCCCCCGCCGCGATCGCGGTGCTGCGGGTGAGCGGCCCGCAAGCGTTTGAAGTGGTGCAGGCGTTCGCCGGCGATCTGCCGAAGCCGCGCCGTGCTGCGGTGCGCGCGTTGCGGGATCCCGCGGATGGCGCGCTGCTCGATCGTGCGATCGTGCTCTGCTTTCCGGGGCCGAACACCGCGACGGGCGAGGACCTGGCCGAATTCCATCTCCATGGTGGCCGCGCCGTGGTCCGCGCGGTCGAGGCGGCGCTGGCTGCCCGGCCGGGGCTCCGGTCGGCCGAGCCGGGCGAGTTCACCCGGCGCGCGCTGATCCATGGCCGGATCGACCTGAGCGAAGCCGAGGGGCTGGGCGACCTGCTGATGGCCGAAACCGAGGCCCAGCGCCGGTCGGCGATCCGGTCGGCGGAAGGCGCGGTGCGTCGCGCCGTCGAGGGTTGGACGGATCGGTTGCTCGGGCTTGCCGCCCGGGTCGAGGCCGAGCTCGATCATAGCGATGAGGATGACGTCGCCGACGCAGCGCTGCTCCCGGTGATCCGATCGGGTGCGGCTTCCCTGGCGGCGGATATCGAAGCGATTGCCGATCGGCCGCCGGTCGAGCGGTTGCGCGACGGCATAAGGGTCGTGCTCGTCGGACCGCCCAATGCCGGCAAGTCGTCGCTGCTCAATGCGATGGCGGGCCGTGATGCGGCGATCGTCTCGCCGATTTCGGGTACCACGCGCGATCGGATCGAGGCGCCCGTGGTGCGTGGCGGGATCGCCTGGCTACTGATCGACACTGCCGGCCTGGCGGCGCTGCCCGGCGACGAGATCGAAGCGATCGGCATCGCCCGCGCCCAGGCAGCCCAGGCGGAGGCAGACATCCTGCTCTGGCTTGGCGACGAGACCCCGCCCGCGCACGATCATCTGCTTTGGCTCAATCCTCGCGCCGATCTGCCGGGGCGGGGAGCAAGCGAGGGGCGGCTATCGCTGTCCTCGCGAACGGGCGAGGGCATGGATGCGCTCTGGCAGGCCCTGGCGAGGCTTGCGGGCGATCTGCTGCCACCACCCGATCAGATGGCACTCAATGCGCGTCAACGGGAGCTGTCCCAGGGCGCGGCCGCAGCGTTGCGGGCGATTGAGCGCGAAAATGACCTGCTGCTGATCGCGGAGCATCTCCGCTCCGCCATGCGCGCCTTCGACGCGATCACGGGCCGTGCGGGGGTGGAGGCGATGCTCGATGCGCTGTTCGGGCGTTTCTGCATAGGTAAATAGATGTTCCACGTGGAACGCTTTTGACGCGGCGCGTGCGATTCTGTAGCGCGCCGGCAATGGATTTCGACGTCATCGTCATTGGCGGCGGGCACGCCGGCACCGAAGCGGCTGCCGCCTCGGCCCGCCGCGGCGCGCGCACCGCCCTGCTCAGCTTCGACCTGTCCAAGCTCGGGGCGATGTCGTGCAACCCGGCGATCGGCGGCTTGGGCAAGGGACATCTGGTTCGCGAAGTCGATGCGTTCGACGGGCTGATGGGTCGCGCGACCGATGCCGCCGGCATCCACTACCGCATGCTCAACCGGTCCAAGGGCACTGCCGTACAGGGTCCGCGCGTCCAGGCGGATCGCGTCCGCTATGCCGCCGCGATCCAGAAGATGCTCGGCGAGCAGCCCAATCTGCATCTCGTCGCTGGCGAGGCCGAGGCGCTGGAGCTGGTCAACGGCGCGGTCGCCGGCGTCCGCCTCGCCGATGGCAGCCTGCTCGAATGCCGCGCCGTGGTCCTCGCCACCGGCACCTTTCTCGGCGGCCGCATCTTCCGCGGCGAGGAGCGCGAGACTGGCGGCCGCGTCGGCGAGGGCTCGGCCATCCGCCTGGCCGGGCAGCTTCGCGAACTGAACCTGCCGATGGCGCGTCTCAAGACTGGCACCCCGCCGCGTCTCGACGGCCGTACGATTGACTGGGCGCGGATCGAGGAGCAGCCTTCCGACGGCGATCCCTGGACCATGTCGCCGCTCACCCCAAGCCGCGTCCTGCCCCAGCTTCATTGCGGCGTCACCCGCACCACCCAGGTCACGCACGATGCGATCCGCTCGGGTCTCGATCGCTCGCCGCTGTTCACCGGCGCGATCGATGCGCAGGGGCCGCGCTATTGCCCGTCGATCGAGGACAAGATCCACCGCTTCGGCGATCGCGACGGCCACCAGATCTTCCTCGAGCCCGAGGGCTTGGACACCCATCTGATCTACCCGAACGGCATGTCGACTTCGCTGCCGGTCGATATCCAGGTGGCGATGGTCAATTCGATCCCGGGGCTGGAGCGGACGGAGATTGTCACGCCCGGCTATGCGGTCGAGTATGACCATATCGATCCGCGCGCGCTCGATGCCACGCTGGGGCTTCCCGCAATTCCGGGTGTCTGGTGCGCCGGGCAGATCAACGGCACCACCGGCTATGAGGAGGCAGCGGGGCAGGGGCTTGTCGCGGGCCTCAACGCCGCCGCCTACGCCTGCGATCTCGCGCCGCTGATCCTTGATCGTGCGACGTCCTACCTCGGCGTGATGGTCGACGACCTGGTGCTGCAGGGCGTCACCGAGCCCTATCGCATGCTGACCGCCCGTGCCGAGTTCCGCCTCCGCCTGCGCGCCGACAATGCCGGCACCCGGCTGGGCCCGATCGCGGCTGAGCTGGGTTGCCTCGGCCCCCAGCGTCTCGCTTGGCTCGTGGCGCGGGCAGAGGGCAGGGCAGCGCTCGACCAGGTCTTTACCGCCGAACGTACCGCCAGCGCCCTGGCAGTTCGTGGCGCTTCGGTCGCCCAGGACGGCGCCAGGCGTCCCGCCCGCGAATGGCTGCGCTTCCCCGGGATCGAGCTGCACCATCTCGACCTCCATCCGAACGCCGATCCGGACCTGCTCGCCGAATATGTCGAGGACGCCCGCTACGCGCCCTATCTCGAGCGCCAGGAAGCCGAAGTTGCCCAGCTCCGCGCCAATGACGCGGTCAAGCTCCCCGCGACCATGGACTTCGCCGCAATCGCCGGGCTCTCCAACGAGATGATCGAGAAGCTCACCGCCTCGCGCCCCGAGACGATCGGCGCCGCGGCACGCATCCGCGGCATCACGCCGGCGGCATTGTCCGCCATCCTCCTTCACGCGAAACGGCGCGCCGCATGACCGAAGACGAAGCACGCGACTGGATCCGTGCACATTTCAATGTTTCACGTGAAACGCAGCTACAGCGCTTCGGCGAGATCCTCCGCGAGGAGTCCGCGCGGCAGAACCTGATCTCGGCCGCATCGTTCGACGAGCTCTGGACCCGCCACTTCGTCGATTCCGCCCAGTTGATCCCGCTCGCGGTGGAAGCCGGGGAGGGCGCCTGGGTCGATGTCGGCACGGGTGCGGGCATGCCCGGGCTGGTCGTCGCGATCCTGATCGATCGCCCGGTGGTGATGGTCGAGCCGCGCATCCGCCGGGTGGAGTTCCTCCGCGCTGCGGCGGAGCAGCTGGGCATCACCGACCGCGCCACCGTCGTCCATGGCAAGATCGAAAGCTATCAGCCGGAGCAGAAAGCGGCGATCGTCTCGGCCCGGGCCGTTGCCGCTTTGCCCGACTTGTTCAAGACAACCGCGCATTGCACCGACTCTTCCACAATATGGTTGCTCCCAAAGGGCCGAAGCGTGCAATCGGAGGTGGAAGCGGCGCGCGCGAAATGGCAGGGTGCGTTTCACGTGGAACCCAGCATCACGTCGCCGGAATCGGGGATCGTGGTCGCGCGAAAGGTACGCCCCAAATGATCTGCATCGCTATCGCCAATCAGAAGGGCGGGGTGGGTAAGACCACCACGGCGATCAATGTCGGCACCGCGCTTGCGGCGACTGGCCAGCGCGTCCTGCTGATCGATCTCGATCCGCAGGGCAATGCCTCGACCGGCCTCGGCATCAGCCGGGCCGAGCGCGAGCATTCGAGCTATGACCTGCTCGTTACCGATGTCGACCTGGTCGATGTCGCAACGCCGACCAAGGTCCCCGGGCTCGATATCGTCCCGGCAACGCAGGACCTGTCGGGCGCCGAGATCGAGCTGATCGAGTTCGATGCGCGCACCCACCGGCTCGACAGCGCGATCGCGCGCCATCATGCCCAGCGCTGGGACGTGATCCTGATCGATTGCCCGCCCTCGCTCGGCCTGCTGACGGTCAATGCGATGGTCGCCGCGCACGCGCTGCTGGTGCCGCTCCAGTGCGAATTCTTCGCGCTGGAAGGCCTTGGTCAGCTGCTCAATACGGTCGAGCGCATTCGTGGCCGGTTCAACCCAGGCCTGTCGATCCTCGGCGTGGTGCTCACCATGTATGATCGCCGCAATCGCCTGACCGACCAGGTTTCGGACGATGTCCGCGCGGTGCTCGGCCGGGTCGTGTTCGACACCGTCATCCCGCGCAACGTGCGTCTCTCCGAAGCGCCCAGCCACGGCCTGCCGGCGCTGATCTACGATCATCGCTGCCCGGGCTCCGAAGCCTATATCGCGCTCGCACGTGAAGTGATCGATCGCCTGCCCAAGCTCAAGAAAGCCGCATGACCGAACCCACCCGCAAGCCTCGCCCCGGCCTTGGCCGCGGGCTGTCCTCGCTGCTCGGCGAAAATGTTCCCGAAGCACCGGTCTCCGGCACGCCTGATGTCGCCTCGGGCCTGCGCATGCTGCCGGTCAGCTCGCTGGTGCCCCACCCGGACCAGCCGCGCCGCCATTTCGACGAGGAGGCGCTGGAAGAACTGGCCCAGTCGCTCAAGCTGCGCGGGCTGATCCAGCCGATCGTCGTCCGCCCGACCGGCCATAATTACCAGATCGTCGCCGGCGAGCGCCGCTGGCGCGCGGCGCAGCGCGCCCGGCTGCACGAGGTCCCGGTCATCGTCCGCGACTTCAACGAAGCCGAGACGATGGAAATCGCGCTGGTCGAGAATATCCAGCGCCAGGACCTCAACGCGATCGAAGAGGCCGAGGCCTATGCCCGGCTGATCCGCGAGTTCGGCCATAGCCAGGAAGCGCTGGGCAAGCTCGTTCACAAATCGCGCAGCCATATCGCCAACCTGCTCCGCCTGCTCGATCTGCCCGAGGGCGTGCGCAACATGGTGGTGGTCGGCGAGCTCGACATGGGCCATGCCCGTGCGCTGATCGGCGCGCCGGAGGCGGAGAGGCTCGCGCGCGAAGTTGCGACCAAGGGGCTTTCGGTGCGCGAGACCGAGAAGCTCGCCCGCCACGCCAAGCCCAACAGCAAGCGCAAGCCCGAGCCGAAGATCCGCGACGCCGATATCTCGGCGCTTGAGCATCAGCTGGGCGACGTACTGGGCCTCAACGTCCGCATCGCCCACGGTGCCAAGGGCGGCACGCTGACGCTTTCCTATTCGACGCTCGATCAGCTCGACATGGTCTGCCAGCGGCTGAGCGGCGAGCGGATCTGACGACCTAGCCTAGCGAGAAGCAACGCACTGTGCTTTCCCGGCGAAAGCCGGGGCCCA
Organism: Sphingomonas sp. OTU376; assembly: GCF_038440415.1. Classification (NCBI taxonomy): domain Bacteria; kingdom Pseudomonadati; phylum Pseudomonadota; class Alphaproteobacteria; order Sphingomonadales; family Sphingomonadaceae; genus Sphingomonas; species Sphingomonas sp. OTU376. The sequence continues at coordinate 70,280 of NZ_JASATQ010000007.1, forward strand.
GGGTTTCTATGCGGTCCCGCTTGTGACTCTGGGCCCCCGGCAGGCCGTGGCCTCAGCCCTTCGCCCGTGCCGCCTGGCGGGCGATCGTCACTGCTTCGGCTTCGGCCAGAACCTCGCCGGCACTGCCCGAATGCATCATCGCCCGCTCGGCCGCGCGCACCCGGTCGATCGCGCGAATCAGCTGGGCGCCATTCCAGCGGCGCAGGGCGCGGCCGGTAGCGGCCTTCTCGCGGAAGAAAACACGATGCTTTTCAAGTACTTCGTCCATATCACCGCCGCGGTCCAGGTCGATCCGCATCTCGGCCATCGCCTGTAGCCGCCGGGCGAGCTGGCGCATCAGCGGCACGCCGATGCCCTCACCCAGCCGGGCCAGCTCTTCTCCAACATCGCCAACACGACCGTCGACCACCGCAGTGATCGCGTCACTCAGGTCCGAATCCCCCAGGTCCGCGCCGATCGCGTCCAGAGCGGCGCTGTCGGCGTCCCTGGGGCGATCCGGCGCCGCATCGAGGAAAAGGGCCAGCTTCTCGATTTCGCGCGCCAGGATGGCCCTGTCGCCGCCCGTAGCGGCTGCCAGGCGCTGGGGCACCTCACCCATCAGCCGCAGGCCATGCTCGCGCGCGACATTGGAGGCGAGGCGGGTCGCATCCACGCCCTCGGGCACATAGCAGGCATGGGCATAGGCGTTCTGCGCGGCGATCACCGACTTCACCAGCTTGCCGCTCGCCTTCAGTCCCGGGCCGATCGCCACGACGGGGTTGCCGGCCTTTTCGGCGGTCAGCAACAGCCCGATCGCCTCGGCCGCGCCTTCCTCGACGCCGAGCACGCGGACATATCGGGTGCCGCCGAACAGCGAGAGCGAGGCCGCTTCATCGGCGAGCCGGCCCGGCTGCTCGCGCAGCGCCTTCATGTCGAGGTCGATGCGCTCCGCCTCGGGTCCCAGCGTCTTGCCGAGCTTCGATGCCAGGTCCGCGGCACCCGCTTCGTCGGGGCCGTGGAACAGATAGAGCCGCGTATCGGGGTTGAGCTTCTCGATCGCGGCGCGGATCTGCGTCGCGTTGGCCTTCACTGGCCGCCCGCCCCGGGCGCGGTCTGCGCATAGCGGGCGACGCGCGCGACGATCTGGTCGGCGACGATGCCCGAAAGCCGCTCGAGCGCGCTCTTCTCGGCCGCGATCGTCGCATATTCGCTGCCGACCACGTCGATACCGGCATCGGAGCCGGCAGTGGCGTCGAGCACGACATTGCCGTTGCTCAGGTCGATCAGCTGGTATCGGGCGCGCAACGTGCGGCGCTCACGCGCCACCGAATCGTCGCGCTTCACGCCCAGGCCCGAGATCTGGTCGTCCAGCTTCACTTCCAGCCGGAAGCGGGCAGGCACGTCATTATGATCGAGCCGGTCCTTGAGCGCATTGGCGACCAGCCAGCCCGACTGGCCCTGGATCGGCGCGACTTCGACCGCGGAAAGCGTGGAGCGCACCGCACCGTCCGGCCCGCCGCCATAGAGCGGACGCAGGCCACAGCCCGACAAGGAGCCGGAAAGCGCCAGGGCGCCGGCGACGAGGAGCGCGACATGCTTCATGCGACGATGTTCACCAGACGATCGGGCACCACGATCACCTTCTTCGGTTGCTTGCCTTCGAGCGATCGAACGATCTTGTCGCTGGCAAGTGCCGCGGCCTCGACGATATCCTTGGCCGCGCCCTTCGGCATTAGCAGCGTATCGCGCAGCTTGCCATTCACCTGGACGGCGATGGTGACCTCGTCATCGACGAGCAGCGCGCTGTCCACGGCGGGCCATTCGGCGTCGGCGATCAGCCCGCTTTGGCCCATATCGGCCCAGGCCTGCTCGGCGATATGCGGCACCATCGGCGCGACGACGCGCGCAAGCGTGCGGATTGCATTCGTTCTGGACGCGGAAGGTTGCGCCTTCTCGATCGCGCCGACCAGTTCGTAGAGCTTGGCGACCGACTTGTTGAAAGACAGCGCCTCGATATCCTCGGCTACGCCGGCGATCGTGCGGTGCAGGCGCTTGTCGAGCTCTCGATCCTCGCCCGTGCCAGCTTCGCCATCCGCAACGCTATGGAACAGCCTCCAGAGGCGGTTCACGAAGCGCCAGGCGCCCTCGATGCCGCTCTCGCTCCACTCCAGGTCACGTTCCGGCGGGCTGTCCGACAGCATGAACCAGCGCGTCGCATCCGCGCCATACTGATCGACGATCTCGGTGGGATCGACGGTGTTTTTCTTCGACTTCGACATCTTCTCGATGCGGCCGACGATCACGTCGTCGCCCGTCGAGGTCAGATATGCCGTACCGTCGCCGCGGCGGGTGATCTGGGTTGGCTCGAAATAAGCCTTCCGTTCCAGCCCGTCATGCTCCTCCATCTGGTAGTAGCTGGCGTGCGTCACCATGCCCTGCGTGAACAGGCCGGCGAACGGCTCGGCCACGTCGAGCTTGCCGATATGGCGCAGCGCGCGGGTGAAGAAGCGGGCATAGAGCAGGTGCAGGATCGCATGCTCGACGCCGCCGATATACTGGCCGACCGGCAGCCACTGCTCGGCCACTGCCTTGTCGAACGGCTTGTCCGTGGGCTGGCTGGCGAAGCGGATGAAATACCAGGAGGAATCGACGAAGGTGTCGAGCGTGTCGGTCTCGCGGCGCGCGGATGATCCGCACTTGGGGCAGTCGACATGCTTCCAGGTCGGGTGCCGGTCGAGCGGGTTGCCGGGCACGTCGAAGCTGACGTCCTCGGGCAGCACCACCGGCAGCTGGTCGCGCGGCACCGGCTGGGCGCCGCAGCTCTCGCAATGGATGATCGGGATCGGCGTGCCCCAATAGCGCTGGCGGCTGACGCCCCAGTCACGCAGGCGCCACACCGTCTGGCCCTTGCCCCAGCCACCTTCCTCGGCGCGCTGGATGACGGCGCGCTTGGCGTCGGCCACGTCCATCCCGTCGAGGAAGTGCGAGTTCACCAGCGTTCCCGGGCCGGTATAGGCCTCGGCATCGTGGAATTCGGGCGCGGTCTTGTCGCCTTCGGAGACGACGCGACGGATCGGAAGCGAATATTTGCTTGCGAACTCGAAGTCGCGCTGGTCGTGCGCGGGCACGCCGAACACCGCGCCAGTGCCATAGTCCATCAGCACGAAATTGGCGATGTAGACCGGTACTTGCCAAGCGTTATCAAAGGGATGCGTCGCGGTGAGGCCGGTGTCGAAGCCCAGCTTCTCCTGCGTCTCCAGTTCGGCCGCGGTGGTGCCGCCCTGCTTGCACAGCTCGATGAACGCGCCAACTTCCGCGTTCGAAGCGGCCAGTTTCTGCGCGATCGGGTGATCCGCCGCCACCGCGATGAAGCTCGCCCCGAAGATCGTGTCCGGCCGGGTCGTGTAGACTTCGATGCTTTCGCCGTCTGAAAGCGTCCAGTTGAACTGCAGGCCCTCGGACTTGCCGATCCAGTTCTCCTGCATCAGCTTGACCTTGTCGGGCCAGTGCTCGAGGCCCTGGACGCCGGTCAGCAGGTCGTCGGCGAATTCGGTGATCTTGAGGAACCACTGGCTCAGCTTGCGCCGCTCGACCAGCGCGCCCGAGCGCCAGCCGCGACCGTCGATCACCTGCTCATTGGCGAGCACGGTCATGTCGACCGGGTCCCAGTTGACCGCCGATTCCTTGCGGTAGACTAGGCCATTCTCGAAGAAATCGAGGAAGATAGCCTGTTCGTGGCCATAATAGTCCGGCTCGCAGGTGGCGAGCTCGCGGGTCCAGTCGAGCGCGAAGCCGAGCCGCTTCAGCTGCGCTTTCATCGTCGCGATATTGGCGCGGGTCCAGCTGCCCGGATGGACCTTCTTCTCCATCGCGGCATTCTCGGCCGGCATGCCGAACGCGTCCCAGCCCATCGGGTGGAGCACTTCCATGCCCTTCATCCGCCGGAAGCGCGCGAGCACGTCGCCCATCGTGTAGTTGCGGACATGCCCCATATGGATGCGCCCCGAGGGATAGGGGAACATCTCGAGGACGAAGCTCTTGGGCTTGGGCGAATCGTCACGCGCGGCGAAAGTGCGGTTCTCTTCCCACACCTTCTGCCACGCGGCGTCCGCCTTCAACGGGTTGAAGCGAGACAAAGTCAGTTCCTGCAATCTTCTCGCGGCTCCGGCCTGCTTCGCCGGGCGGAGGAGCAGGCTGGAACCGACACTAGGGGATTAGTCGTTGGTCACCGCAGCACGGCGAAGGTCGCGGGCGCGGGTGAGGATGATGTCCTCGAGCTTCTGCACCGTCGCGGCCTGCACGGGCGCTGCGACCCAGGCGCCGTTGCGATTGACTTCGCGCAGGGCGGCGACACGCAGCGCATCGGCGCGCAGATCCTGGTCGAGGATCGTCACGGTCACCTTCATGCGCTCGGTCTGCACGTTCGGGTTCACATACCAGTCGGTGACGATGACGCCGCCGTTGGAGTCCGTCTGCAGCAGCGGCATGAAGCTCAGCGTGTCGAGGCTGGCGCGCCACAGATAGGAGTTCACGCCGATCGTGGTGATCTTCGACGCCGCGAGATCCGCCTCGGGGCGCTTGTTGTGACCGCCGCACGCGGTGATCGAAAGAGCAAGCGACCCCAGGATCGCAGTGCGCAACAGGCGGTTCATCGTCACATTCCTAGCAGGCGAGAAAAGTCGGGGAGCATCTATAGTGGCGCATGTGGCGGGAGCAAGGCGGGAAGCCATGCCCCGATTCGCACGATTGAAACACTTCTCGTTAATGGCCCCGCAAGCAGATTCTGTGGGTCTGATGCAACACCGTCACGAAATTTGTGCCACCGGTGGAACCTCGCTTCGGAATCATGGTAGTCGGACCTATCTAGGGAATCATGACGATGCGAGTCGGACGGATCAGGACGGGAATTGCACTGGGGGCGCTTGGCGCTGCCGGTCTCCTGCTTGCGCCGTCGATTCAGGCCCAGACCAGCAAGGCCGAGCGCGTTGCGGCGGCCAAGCGCGCGGCGATGCCGGCGCGCGGTGGCATGGGCATCTTCACCCCTGCCGCGGCGGATCCCAAGCTCGCCGCCGTACTCGCCCGTTCGGGCCTGCCCGAGGGCAGCTTCCGCTTCACCCCGGCCGAATCGCGCGGCAATGCCCGCGGTGTGACGGTCGCGGTCCGTGCCAGCTCGAGCCGCGCGCTGCGCAGCCGCGACGTGACGCGGGACGTCGCTGCGGCGGCCACCCCGGTCAGCCTGGCCCCGATCTCGTACAATCTCGGCGTCTCGGTCGGCTGGAAGCGTCTGGCCGTCTCGGGTGACGTCACCCGCGTCGAGCTGGTCGACCAGCCGGGCAGCCGCGAGCGCGCCGATATCGGTGTCAGCTACACCGGCAAGCGCCTGAGCGGCCGCGTCACCGCCACCTCGGATCGTCCGCTGAACAACACCCCGGTGCTGATCGGCGACAAGCCGAGCTACTCGATCGACGTCGGCGGCAGCTATTCGCTGACCCGCAACCTCGATGTGACTGCCGGCGTGCGCTATCGCAGCGAGGAAGATCGCCTGCCCAAGCTCAACGAGAGCCGCCGCGAGAGCCAGGCGGTCTATGTGGGCACCGCCTTCCGCTTCTGACGGTGCAGCCGTCATCCCGATGAAAGTCGGGATCTCGGGCAGCTAGTCCTACGCCTTCGTCCACGCGTCGATTGCCGCCCATCCATATATCCCGAACGGCCTGAGGCTCGCCGCCTTGCGCGCGTCCATGCCGCCCAGCGCGATCACCGGCACGCCAAGCCCGCGCACCAGCATTCCGAAGCGGGCCCGTCCCAATGCCCGCGCGCCAGGGTGCGAGCGGGTAGGGAAGGCGGGCGAGACGAACAGCGCATCGGCACCGGCCCGGATTGCGGCGACCGCTTCGCGTCGATCATGCGCCGGCGCGGTGCGGAGCCCGTGGCCGCGCCGGCCATGTACGCCCGCCTCGCCACGCATCGGTTCGATTCCGGCTCGGACCAGCACCAGCCCCCGCCGCCGCGCTACCTTCCGCACCCGGGCAAACAGCGCCCGGCGCTCGGCCACCGGCAGGCCATAGTGCCGGAACACCACGCCCGATCCCCACGGCAGCCGCTCCAGCGCCTCCCAAAGCGCATCGCCCACGCGCTCGTCGGTCATCAGCCAAAGGCGCGGGAGGGGGTGGCGGCGGCGCATTGCCCTGCCTATAGCGCGCTTCATGCCGATAGACGAAGCCAGCCAGCGCCTTGCCGATGTGCGTGCCCGGATCGTGCGTTCCGCCAAGATCGCAGGCCGCAAGCCCGACAGCATCACCCTGATCGCCATCTCCAAGACGCAGGATGCCGAGGCGATCGCCCCGCTGATCGCCGCCGGCCAGCGCGTGTTCGGCGAGAACCGTGTCCAGGAAGCCGAGGCCAAATGGCCGAAGTTGCGCGAGACGACTCCCGATATCGCGCTTCACCTCGTCGGCCAGCTCCAGTCGAACAAGGCCGAGGATGCGGTCGCGCTGTTCGATGCGATCCATTCGGTCGACCGCCCCTCGCTGGTGGGCGCACTGGCCAAGGCGATGGACAAGGCCGGCAGGCGCCCCGCCTGCTTCCTCCAGGTCAATATCGGCGACGAGGAGCAGAAAGGCGGCTGCCCGGTGCTCGAGCTGCCGGCGCTGCTCAGGGAAGCACAAGCGGCTGACTTGCCGGTCCAGGGCCTGATGTGCGTGCCGCCGCTTGAGCTGGAGCCGGCGCCCCATTTCGCGCTGCTCGCCAAGATCGCCCGCGATCACGGGCTCGAGGGCCTGTCGATGGGCATGTCTGGCGATTTCGAAACCGCCGTGACGATCGGCGCCACCCATGCCCGCGTCGGTACCGCGCTGTTCGGCGCCCGCGCATGAAGTACGACGCCATATTGTTCGACTTCGACGGCGTGCTGCTGGAGAGCGAAGCGGCCGGCAATCGCCAGATCGCCGCCTATCTCACCAGCATCGGCCACCCGACTTCGCCTGAGGATTCGATGGCGAACTTCATGGGCCTGGCCGGTGCCGATTTCCTGGGCGCGATCGAGAACTGGATCGGCCGGGCAATCCCCGACGACTTCCACGCCGTGCGGGCGGAGGAAGACGCGCGCGTGCTCGAAGAGGGGCTTCCAGCCGTGGCCGGGGCCATACGCTTCGTCGAGGACCTGCCCAGGTCGCTGCCCCGCGCGATCGCCTCGTCCAGCCGCACCGAATGGATCGACCGGCATCTGCGCCATCTCGGCATCCGCGATTGCTTCGGTGACCATATCTATAGCGGCCGCGAGCATGTGACGCGCGGCAAGCCGGCGCCGGACCTCTATCTCCATGCGGCTGCGGCGATCGGCGTGCCGATCGAACGCTGCGTGATCCTCGAGGATTCGCCGGTGGGCGTCACCGGCGCGGTTGCCTCGGGCGCAGACGTCATCGGCCTGTGCGCCGGCTCGCACTGCGCGCCCGACCATGCCGAGCGCCTCCGCGCGCTGGGCGTGAAGCTCATCGCCCACGATTTCGACGAAGTGGCCCGGCTGGTCGCCTGACTCTTCCTTCTTCGTCATCCCCGCGAAGGCGAGGATCCAGAGTCACGAAGGACTTGGCGCCATTACCATGGATCGCCGCCTTCGCGGGATAGCGGGAGGGGCCTAGAACCCTCGCGCTTCCCTCGCGAGCAAGTATTCCCGCAACGCCATGGCGTCACTCAGCGCATTGTGCGGCCGCCGGCTCAGCGCCGCGCTGTCGAAGCCGAAGGCGTCGCACAGCTCGAAGCGGATGCGGTCGATCGGATAGCGGTGCCCCGGCGCGACGATCAGCAGCTGCGCGGCATGGGCGATGTCCTCGGGCCAGTCGGCGACCAGCACGGGATCGGGATCATTTCCCAGATAAGCGGCAAAGCCATGCCCCATCGCCGCGCGGCTGATCGGCGCCACATCGAGCGCCGGCAGGATATGCTCCGCTACCCAGGGCGTCGGATCGGGGCAGGGGAGCGCGGCGTAGAAGGGCGCGCCGCTATCCTCCGGCACCAGCGCCAGCGAGATCAGCGGCCCGCCGAACCCGTTGAACTCGGTGTCGAGGAAATACCTCAGAGCTGGTGCCCCGTCCGGTCGCGCTTGGTCGCGAGATAGCGTTCGTTGTGCGGGTTGGGCGGCAGGAAGTGGGGGACGCGTTGGGTCACCGTCACACCTGCGGCTTCGAGTGCCGCTACCTTGTCGGGATTGTTGGTGAGCAGCCGGATGCGGTGCTGGCCGAGCAGCGACAGCATCTTCGCCGCCGTGGCGAAGTTGCGCGCGTCCACCGCGAAGCCCAGCCGGGTGTTGGCATCGACCGTGTCGAAGCCCTGGTCCTGCAGCGCATAGGCGCGCAGCTTGTTGATCAACCCGATCCCGCGCCCTTCCTGGCGGAGGTAGAGCAATATGCCCCAGCCGCTTTCCCGGATCGCCCGGATCGCCGCCTGAAGCTGCGGTCCGCAATCGCATTTGAGCGAGCCCAGTACGTCGCCGGTCAGGCATTCGCTGTGCAGGCGAACGAGCGGCGGATTGCCGTTGGGCTCGCCGATCAGCAGCGCGACATGCTCGCCGGGCATCTCGTCGGTGCGGAAGGCTACGATCTCGCTGTCCTCGGCGTCGAGCACGGGGAGGCGCGCGCGGGCGACGATGCGCAGGCGATCGGCATCCTCATGCGCGTCGATATCGGCGGCGGTGATCGTCTCCTCGCCGGCAGCCTTGCGGACGAAGAAGGCCGGCAGCAGCCCCGCCACCCGGGCAAGGCGCAGCGCGGCGGCGGAAAGCTCGGGCTCGGCCAGTGGGATCGCCCGGAAGGGGCCCTTGAGCGGCGTGGCGAGGTCGAATTGCGGGTCGGCAAGCGCGGTCGCGGTGTCGAAATCGAGCCAGGGCGCGCGCTGGACCAGCACCGGGGCGTCGGGCGTCGCGGCATCGCGCTGGTTGGCAAGCTTCAGCGTCGCCGCGCGGCCGGCGGAGAGCAGCAGATCGGCCTCGCCGCCCGCGTCGAACGCCGCCAGTCGCGGCGCGTCGGCGGTCTCAACCGCGAGCAGCGCCAGGTCGCCGATCGCGATCGGCCATCCCCGGCGCAGCGCGTCGACCGCGCGGGCGGCGTCATGCGCGCTCAAAAGTCGAACTCCGTGATGATCGGCACATGGTCCGAAGGCTTGAGCCAGGAGCGGCAGGGCTCGCACACCTTGTGGCTGGTCGCCTTCGCGGCGACGTCTGGGCTTGCCCACATATGGTCGAGCCGGCGCCCGCGATCCGATGCGGCCCAGTCCTTCGCGCGGTAGCTCCACCAGCTGTAGTAGCGCGCCGGGGCAGGCACGAAGTGGCGGCCAAGATCGACCCAGTCGTTCGCCGCCTGCAGTCGGCCGAGCGTCTCGACTTCGATCGGGGTGTGGCTGACCACGTCGAGCAGCTGCTTGTGGCTCCACACATCGCTTTCCAGCGGTGCGACGTTGAAGTCGCCGGTCAGGATCGAGGGGACGCTGAGGTCCTTGGACCAGGCGATCATCCGCTCGAGAAAGTCGAGCTTCTGGCCGAACTTGGGGTTGAGCTCGCGGTTCGGGATGTCGCCGCCCGCGGGCACATAGACATTCTCGAGCCGCACGCCGCCCGGCAGCCGCACGCCGACATGGCGCGCCTCGCCATTGGCCTGCCAGTCGAACCGGTCGTCCTCGACCACCGGTACCCTGGCAATGATCGCCACGCCGTGGTGCATGCGCTGGCCGTGCTTGATGATGTGGTCATAGCCGAGCGCGCGGAAGGCGCCTTCGGGGAAGTCGCCGTCGATGACCTTGGTTTCCTGCAGGCAGAGCACGTCGGGCGCTTCCTCGCGCAGGAACTGCTCGACGATCTCGATGCGGAAGCGGACGGAGTTGATGTTCCAGGAGGCGATCTTCATCGCGCCGGATTTAGGGAGTGTTCCGGCTCCGCACCAGTGGGGGAGCGCCAGACATGGAAAGGCCCTCGTCCCGGGGGCAATGGAACGAGGGCCGACCTAGCGTTCGTCACGCAGGCGGGAAGTGGAAATCCCGGGTAACAGGGGGAAAATCCCGGGTACGCCCCACATCCGCAAGACTGGTTCTAGGGCAGGCAACCTGTCGCCAGCATGAACGATGTTCAGTTTCAGCGCGGGCCCTGGCGCCGCGGGTCGTTCCAGCGGAACGTTCCGTCGCTCACATTGGTGTTGAACTGCTGGTTCGACAGCCGGATCGAGGTCCGGTTGTTCTGCGAATCCAGCGCCACCCAGCCCTGGAGCATCAGCCCGGCCGGGGCCGAGGCGTTCTTCTGGAAGATCAAGGTGATCCGGCCATATTCAGGGTGCTTCGAATCATAGACCTCGACCGAGACGACCTGGTCGCTTCCGGTCGGGATTACCTTGGCGAAGCCGGCGATGTCCTTTTTCGGGTTGAGCAGCACGGCAAGCGGCGAGTTGCCGATCGGCCAGCGCTCGACCTGGCGGACCTGGTAGTCGATAAAATAGAGGCTGCGCCCGTCCGCGACGATCAGCTGGGGCACGCCCTTCTGATACTGGAAACGGATCTTGCCCGGGCGCTTGAGCGTCATCGTGCCGGTCAGCGTGCGGCCGTTGCGATCGGTCTGCGCGAAGCCGGCGACCATCGAGTTCACCGCCTGGAGATGCTGCTGCACCTGGGCGAGCTCATTGGCCGGGGCGGGCGCCGCGGCCGAGACCAGCGCCGGCGCCGTAGCCGAGATCAGCGCTGGCGCGCCAAGGGCGAGGCTGAGAGCGAGGGGCCGTGCAAACACGTGTCGTTTCTCCAAATTGCGGGGAAATGCCCTGGAAGGCGGGGCTTGAATGTCCCCTGAACCCCCAGGCCCTGCGATTCGATCCCGTTACAATTGCCGGCCGTCGGTATCCATCAGCACTTCGCGGCGGCCGACATGGTCGGGGCGCGAGACCAGCTCGTCCTTCTCCATCCGCTCGATCAGCCGCGCGGCGGAGTTGTAGCCCACGCGCAGCTGGCGCTGCAGCCACGAGGTCGATGCCTTCTGGCTCTCCGCCACCAGCTGGATCGCGCGGCGATAGAGCTGGTCCTCCGGCGAATCGTCGCCCTCGGGCGCGCCGTCGAGGCTGAATCCGCCATCTTCGGGCTCCTCGGTGACCGCCGAGATATAGTCCGGCGTCCCCTGCGAGCGCCAGAAATCGGCGACGCCCTGCACTTCGTCGTCGCTGACGAAGGGCCCGTGCACGCGGACCAGCTGCTTGCCGCCCGGCATGTAGAGCATGTCGCCCTTGCCCAGCAGCTGCTCGGCGCCCTGCTCGCCCAGGATGGTGCGCGAATCGATCTTGCTGGCGACGTAGAAGGACAGGCGGGTCGGCAGGTTCGCCTTGATCACGCCGGTGATGACGTCGACCGAGGGGCGCTGCGTCGCCATGATCAGGTGGATGCCCGCGGCGCGCGCCTTCTGCGCCAGCCGCTGGATCAGGAATTCGACTTCCTTGCCCGCGGTCATCATCAGGTCGGCGAGCTCGTCGACGATCACCACGATCTGCGGCAGCGGCTGCAGCTCGAGCGCTTCCTCCTCGTACATCGGCTTGCCGGTGTCGGGGTCATAGCCCACCTGCACCTTGCGCCCGAGCTTCTGGCCCTTCGCCTTGGCCTGGCGCACCTTGTCGTTGAACGAGGCGAGGCTGCGGACATTGGCATGCGCCATCATCCGGTAGCGGTCTTCCATCTGCTCCACCGCCCATTTGAGCGCGCGCACCGCCTTGGCCGGCTCGGTGACGACGTCGGCGAGCAGGTGGGGGATGTCCTTGTACATGCTCAGCTCGAGCATCTTCGGATCGATCATGATCATCCGGCACTGCTCGGGCGTCAGCCGGTAGAGCAGCGACAGGATCATGCAGTTGAGGCCGACCGACTTGCCCGAGCCGGTGGTACCCGCGACGAGCAGGTGGGGCATCGGCGCCAGGTCGGCGATCACCGCGTCGCCGGCGATGTTCTTGCCGAGCACCAGCGGCAGCGTCGCGCCCTGGTCCTCGAAGCTCTGGCTGCCGATCAGCTCGTGCAGATTGACCGATTCGCGCACCGCATTGGGCAGCTCGATGCCGATCACGCTGCGCCCCGGGATCGTCGCGATGCGCGCCGAGGTGGCGGACATGTTGCGCGCCACGTCGTCGGCGAGCTGGATCACGCGGCTCGCCTTGATGCCGGCGGCCGGCTCGAACTCGTACATGGTGACGACCGGACCCGGCCGTACCTCGACGATCTGGCCCTTCACGTTGAAATCGTCGAGCACGCTCTCCAGCAGCCGGGCGTTGCGCTCCAGCGCTGCCTTGTCGATTCCCGCATTCTTGTTAACCGGCGGCGCCTTGAGCAGGTCGATCGAGGGCAGCTGGTAGCTGTCCTTGAAGTCGAGGCTGGTCTGGGTCGGCGGCTTGGTCCGCGCCGGCGAGGGCGTGACGTTGCGGTCGGCGATCACCGGGCCCGGGCGATTGTCGGGCACCACCGTCTTGCGCGGCTCGCGGCCGTCGCGGATCTTCGGCTCGGCGAATTCGCGGTCGTCGAACACTTCCTTCTGCGGCGCGCCGAGCAAAGGCGCCTTGGCCGGGCCCTTCAGGTTCGGGATGCTCGGCAGAATCACCCGCTCGGGCAGCGAGAAGTCGAGGCTGCGCCACCAGATGAACAGGCCGATCAGCCCGCAGACCAGGCCGAGCCCGCGCGCCGCCCACCAGCTGATCGCCGGATCCCCGGTGAAGCCGATCAGCCAGTTGAAGAAGCTGGCGATGCTCAGGCCGACCACACCGCCCCAGCCGCCGGTAAGCGACAGCAGCGCATCGCTGGAGAAAAAGGCGAGGGCGGTGGCGATGAACACCACGCCGATCGCGACGCCGCGCGTCATCGGCCCCCAATTGCCGACGGGCCGGTCCTTGAGCAGCCGCATCGCGACGATCAGCCCTACCGGCAGGAACAGCCACACCGCGGGGCCGAGCAGCGCATAGAGCAGGTCGGCGATCCACGCGCCGGGATCGCCCATCCAGTTGCGCGCGGGCCCTGCCGCGGCAGTGTTCATCGACGGATCGGTCGGGTGATAGCTGCCCAGCGCCACGCCGAGCGCCAGCACGCCCAGGAACAGGGCTGCTCCGCCGATAACCGCGCCGCTGCGGCGCGCGCCGGCCTTCATGGTTTCGCGCCAAAGCGGCGCTTGTGCCCGGGACGCCATGCCCAGCCTCCAGATTTTCAGGGGTGCGAACCGGTTAATCGCGCGAGCGGACTCCGCCGTCAAGCGTTCCCGCCACGTTCCGCCGCATTGGGGTACGCCCTCGCCCCTTCATTCTTCCTCGTCATCCCCGCCTTCGCGGGGATGACGGGAAGGAGTGGGGATGACGGGAGGAAAGCGAGGCGCTACGGCACGCCAATGGATCGCGCAGATGTCCTCATTCTCGGCGGCGGGCTGGTCGGCTCGGCGCTGGCCACCGCGCTCGATGCGCATGGCATTTCCTCGATCGTGGTCGATCCGGCCGATCCGGAGCAGATCCTCGCCGCCCGGCATGACGGCCGCGCCTCGGCGATCGCCAGCGCGCCGATGCGCATGTTCGAAGCGATCGGTGTGGCCGATCGGCTGGCGGGAAAGGGCTGCCCGATCCAGGGCATCCGCGTCTCGGACGGGCTCGAACCCGGCAAGCTCGATTTCGCCCCCGGCGAAGGCGACGGCGCGCTCGGCCACATGTTCGAGAACCGCATCCTGCGCACCGCGCTTTACGAGGCCGCGGTCGCCGCGCCGCTCGCGGATGTCCGCATGCAGACCCGCGCGCTTCACGTGGAACGTGGCGAATTCGGCGTCACCGCGACGCTCAGCGACGGCAAGCAGGTTTCCGCCCAGCTGCTGATCGGTGCCGAGGGCCGCAACTCGCCCACCCGCGAGGCCGCCGGGCTCAACACGGCGCGCTGGAGCTATGACCATGCCGCCATGGTCGCCACGCTCGGCCACGAGCACAGCCACGAGAATATCGCCTTCGAGATCTTCTATCCCGAGGGTCCCTTCGCGATCCTGCCGCTGCTCGACGACGAGAACGGCCATCGCTCGGCGGTGGTGTGGACGGTCAATGCGCGCGACGCCGCCGGCATGATGAAGATTTCCGAGCGCGCCTATCTCGCCGAGGCGGAGAAGCGGATGGGCGGCTTCCTGGGCAAGCTCGGGCCGCTCACCGCGCGCTTCAGCCACCCGCTCGGCTTCCACCACGCCGCCTGGATCACCAGCGACCGGCTTGCGCTGGTCGGCGACGCCGCGCACGGCATCCATCCGATCGCGGGGCAGGGCGTCAATGTCGGCTTCCGCGATGTCGCCACGCTGGTCGAGGTGCTGGTCGACGGCAAGCGTCTCGGGCTCGACATGGGCGATCCCCAGCTGCTCGCGCGCTACCAGCGCTGGCGCGGGCTCGACACCTTCATGGTCGCCGCCGCCACCGATGGGCTCACCCGGCTGTTCGGCATCCCCGGCAGGACCGCGAGCGCGGTTCGTCGCTTCGGTCTTTCCGCGGTCGACCGCCTGCCGCCATTGAAGCACTGGTTCATGGCCGAGGCGCGCGGCGAAAGCGGCGATGTGCCGAAGCTGCTGCAGGGAATCACGGCTTAGAATTCGCACTTGCTCCCCGGCGAAGGCCGGGGCCCAGTTGCAATGTCATTCGAGAGTTCCCTGCGCCGTCGACAGTGCGCGGAGCCTAGGCCCCGGCCTTCGCCGGGAAGGAGCTGAAAGGGACCCATATGCCGGTGCTGCCGTTCGCATTGCTGTTGCTGCTCCAGGACGCTCCCGCGCCGATCGCCGCCGAACTGGTCGAAGTCGCCCCCGGCCCGAAGCGCTATTTCCACGCCGGCGATGAGCGGGAAGGGTGCCCGGCACCCAGCGCCGCCTGCCGCCGCAAGGGCTATGTCGTCGCCGGAGACAGGCTGGTCGCCTGGGAAGCCAGCGGAGCGCTCACTCGCGTCACCTATCTTGCCCCAGGCAGCACCCGTCCGAGCGAAGGCTGGGTCGAGACTGCCGCGCTGCGCCGGGTGGCGCCGGCCCCGCCGAAAGCCAGTGACTGGATCGGCGGCTGGAGCGGCTGGGAATCGGAGATCGACATCACCCGGGGGGCGAAACCCGGCACTTTCCATCTCGGCGGCAACGCCACCTGGGGGGCGCATGATCCCGAGCGGGTGAAGCGCGGGGGTGTGAACTCCGGCATGTTCAGCGCCGATCTGCCCGAACCCAAGGGCGGCAGCCTCGCATTCGCCGATTCGGAAGAGCCCGCTTGCCGCATCACCCTCCGCCTGCTTGGTCCCTATCTGCTCGCTCGCGACAATGGCCAGTGCGGCGGGATGAACGTGACCTTCAGCGGCATCTACCGGAAATGAGCGATCGGCTCATCGCCCTGCCGAACTGGCAGTTCGCCCTGCTGCCCGCGGCACAACTCCTGGTCTGCCTGTTTGGCTGGCAGCTCCTGCTCGGCTCGCTGCTGTGCAACAGCTCGCCCTGGACGTCGCTCAGCGTGGCGGCGGGCCTTCTCTGGTGCCTGGCCGCGGCGTCGTTGCCGCTCGGCTTTGTCGCGATCGGGCTGCGCCAGTTCCGGCTGAGCTATCTGGTGCTGGTCGTGCTGGGAACGGTGACGCTGGCGGCACAGCAGCTGCTGATCGGCCAGGGCCTGCTGCGCTGCAACTGGTTCTAGGGCGCCGGAGAATGCCGCGGCGTGCCGTGGCGCACCATGCGCAGGGGATCGCAGCCGCTTCCGACGATCGCTGATTATTGCAGCGTGACTTCGTCGTCCCCGTCGTGGCGGCCGTAGAATTGCATCAGCTGCACCACCAGCTCGCTGCGCTCGGCCAGCGTGTCCGCCTCGAGCAGCGCCTGTTTCGATGCCGCGTCGAACGGCGCGATCTGGGCGATGCCGTTGACCAGCGATTCGTCGTCGAGCCGGCTCACCGATTCCCAGTCGACCGCATAGCCGAGCACGTCGGCGAAGCGGCGCGATTCGATCTCCAGCGCGGCGCGCTCGGCCATCGCGAGCACTTCGATGTCGCCCACCGCCTCCAGCTCGGCCTCGACCTGGCGGAACGGCGTCGTGACGTCGAGCTCGCGCCGGATGATGAAGCGTGCCAGCCCCTCGAGCACGATGTCGAAGCGCCCGTCGTCGAGCGCCTCCACCTCGGCGATGCGGCCGACACAGCCGATCTCGAACAGGCCGGGCGGGTTGGCGGCGTCGCGCGGCTGGATCATCCCGATGCGCCGGTCGCGGACCAGCGCGTCGGAGACCATCGCCCGGTAGCGCGGCTCGAAGATGTGCAGCGGCAGGTGCATCCGCGGGAAGAGCAGCGCGCCGGCCAGCGGGAATACCGACAGCCGCGTGATCTTCCCCGAAGGCGTCATCCGAACAGGATCGCCGAAAGCTTGCGGCGCTGGGCGGATACCCAGGGATCTTCCAGGCCGACTGCCTCGAACAGCTTGAGCAGCCGCTGGCGGGCGGCGCCTTCGTTCCATTCGCGGTCGTCTCGCACCATGGCGAGCAGCGTCTCGGCGGCGCCGTCGCGGTCGCCCGAGGCCATCTGGCCGCCGGCGAGTTCGTAGCGCGCTTCCATGTCGCCGGTGGCGGCCTGGGCGGCGAGGCCCGACAGGTCCTCTACCGGCTGGGCTTCCTTGGCGAGTGCGATCGCGGCGCGGGCCTGCTCGATCTCGGCACCCTTGGCGTCCTCGGGCAGGGCCGCGAGCACCGATTCGGCTTCCTCGGCGCGGCCCAGCGCCAGCAGGGCACGGGCGCGGCCGGCGGCGACCACGGGATGCTCGGGCACCAGCTCGGCGATCTGCTCGAAGATCGACAGGGCGCGTTCCGGATCATTCTCGGCCAGCGACTGCTCGCCCATCTCGATCAGCGGCTCCAGCTCGGCTTCGGCCTGGGCCTCGGTGCTCTGCACCGGCAGCTGGCGCAGCAGCTGGTCGAGCATGGTGCGCAGCTGCGATTCGGTGCGTGCCGAACTCAGGTCGGCGACCAGCTGGCCCTGGAACATCGCATAGACGGTCGGGATCGAGCGGACCTGGAACTGGTTGGCGATGAACTGGTTCGCGTCGACATCGACCTTGGCGAGGATCACGCCCTTGCCGGCATAGTCGGTCGCCACCTTTTCCAGGATCGGAGTCAGCGCCTTGCAGGGGCCGCACCATTCCGCCCAGAAATCGATCATGACGAGGCTGGTCATCGAGGGCTCGACGACGTCCCGGCGGAAGCCGTCCACGGCTTCCTTTTCCGCGGGGGTGAGTCCAAGCGTGGCCAAGGTGTCTGCTCCTGAAAAAGATGCGCTTCGGTTCGTCGCGATATGTGGGCTTTCAGGGGCGATGCGCCAAGCCTTTAAAAAAACTGTGGCGATAGGGGTTGCGGACCCAAAAAGCCGGTGCTAGTGGCCGCGCCTCACCCAGCCCGGTGGCGCTTCGCTGCCCCGGACTAGAACGCCAGAGCGGGCGTAGCTCAGGGGTAGAGCACGACCTTGCCAAGGTCGGGGTCGAGGGTTCGAATCCCTTCGCCCGCTCCAGCGTTTCCCACCGGATTTCCGGTGCCTGGGAAACGAACTTCAGAAAATCTGTCACCTTCCGCCGGCGTTCGACGATTCGATCCGCGCCTAGCCTATCGGATGGCTTGCGCGGGCCCGGGGTCGGATGACAAAGTGTTGCCGATGATCGCACGGCTCGCTCTGGCGCTTGGCGCCGCTCTTCTCGCTTCCGCCGCTTCCCCGCCCGACGGGATCGAGGGCGTATGGCGCAACCCGCACAACAGCGTCCACATCCGCTACGAGCCCTGTGGCAAGGGCGCGATCTGCGGTACCGTCGTCTGGGCCAGCGACAAGGCGATCGCGGATGCCAGGCGCGGCGGCACCGAGAACCTGATCGGCACCCCGATCTTCCGCAATCTCTACAGGAACGGCCCGAATCGCTGGAAGGGCAGCGTGTTCGTCCCCGATATCCGCAAGACCTTCTCGGGCACCGTGACGATCGACGGCGACCAGATGATCGGCCGGGGATGCCTGGTGCTCGGCGTCGGCTGCAAGTCGCAGACCTGGTCGCGAATCACCGAGTGATTCGGAACGCTGGGTTTCCGTAAGCGGCCTTGTTCGAGGGGGCCGGGCTTTCCACTTCAGCGGGCATACAGGTTCCAACCGCAAGAAGCCCCGCCATGTTCGGAAAAGTCCTTCGGGCGATTCTGCCCGCATTCGTGCTGTTCTCGCTCGCCACCCCCGCATCGGCAGGTTCGCCGCCCGACGCGCCGATCGCCAGCGAGTGGCGCAATCCCAGCAACAGCGTCCACATCCGCATCGACAATTGCGGCGGCGCGGTCTGCGGCACGATCACCTGGGCCAGCGACAAGGCGATCGCCGACGCCAGGCGCGGCGGCACCACCCAGCTGGTCGGCACCCGGCTGTTCCGCGACCTCAAGCCCGCCGGCCAGGGCAAGTGGAGCGGCAAGGTGTTCGTCCCCGACATCCGCCAGACCTTCTCGGGCACGATCCAGTTCCAGGACGGCGACAAGATGGTCGGCAAGGGCTGCGTGCTGTTCGGCATCATCTGCAAGGCCCAGACCTGGTCGCGGGTGCGCTAAGCGGGTTTGACCGCCAGCTTCGGGCTGGCGGCCTCCCGGCAAGCGGCTAGGGTGCGCGACATGAGCAGTGCACCCATTCGAGTCGGCATCGGCGGCTGGACCTTCGAGCCCTGGCGCGGGACCTTCTATCCGGAGAAGCTCTCGCAGAAGAAGGAGCTGGAATACGCCTCGCGCCAGCTCACCGCGATCGAGATCAACGGCACCTATTATTCGAGCTTCAAGCCCGCCACCTTCGAGGGCTGGGCGAAGACCGTCCCCGACGGCTTCGTCTTCGCGGTCAAGGGCTCGCGCTTCTGCACCAATCGCAAGGTGCTGGCGGACGCCGGCGAATCGGTCGCCAGGTTCGTCGGCCAGGGCGTGGTCGAGCTCGGCGACCGGCTCGGCCCGCTGATGTGGCAGTTCATGGCCACCAAGAAGTTCGACGCCCAGGATTTCGGCGCGTTCCTCGACCTGCTCCCGCGCACCCATGAAGGCGTAAAGCTCCGCCACGCCGTCCAGGTGCGGCACGAGAGCTTCGCGGTGCCCGAGTTCGTCACCCTCTGCCGCAAGGCCGGCGTGGCGATCGTCTATGCCGATTCGCCGCAATATCCGGCGATCGCCGACATCACCGGCGACTTCGTCTATGCCCGGCTCGAGGCGGGCGAGGACGACAATCCCCATTGCTATCCTGAAGCCGAGCTGCCGCGCTGGACCGAGGCGGCACGGACCTGGGCCTCGGGCGGCCGCCCGGCCGGTCTCCCCTATGTCGAGGACCAGGACCCGCCCGCGGCGCGACGTGAAACCTTCATCTTCTTCATCCATGGCGGCAAGGTCCGCGCACCGGCGGCGGCGCAGGAGCTGATCCGCCGGCTCGACGAGTCGAGCCAGGCCTGACGTCAAACCGTCGGCCCCGGTCGCGAGACTGCCCGAATCCGTCGCAATTCCGCCGTTTTCTCGCGGCGGGCGCGCATTTGCGAAATGCCACGGAAACAACCCAGTAAAAATGCGTGCCTTTCGGGATACAGCCGATTGGCAAAGCGCAACTTTATACCAACCGCCGCTTTACGCGCGAAACCCCTGCTCTCATCCAACGCACCGCACATGCCGTTTCAGGCGGTTTGAGCCAGTTCGTACCCACGCAATGTGCGCGTGGGGCAGTATGAAAAGGGTATCATGTTTACGCGTAACATCGCTCGCACGCTGCGTGCAGGCACCGCCTTGTCGGCGCTGACCCTGGCCACCAGCCTCCTCGCCGTCCCCGCCTTCGCGCAGGACACCGCTCCCACCCCCACCGCCGACCAGACCGCTCCGGCGGCCGACGAAGCCCCCGAAATCGTCGTCACCGGCTCGCTCTTCGCGACCAAGGTCACCACCTCGCCGGTGACCACCGTCACCGCCGACACGCTCGATGCCAAGGGCATCACCACCGTGCAGGACGGCCTGCAGCGCCTCGCCGCCAATAACGGCCCGACGCTCACCAACAGCTTCTCGGCAAACGGCGCGTTCGCCGGCGGCGCCTCGGCGATCTCGCTGCGCGGCCTGTCGACCAACTCGACGCTGGTGCTGTTCGACGGCATGCGCGCGGCCTATTATCCGCTCGCCGACGACGCGACCCGCAACTTCGTCGATCTGAACACGATTCCGGACGACATCATCGACCGCGTCGAAGTGCTCAAGGACGGCGCTTCGTCGAGCTACGGCGCCGATGCGATCGCGGGCGTGGTCAACATCATCACCAAGCGCAGCTTCCAGGGCGTCTCGGCCCGCGCCGAGGCCGGCGTCTCGCAGGACGGCATCGCCGCCAGCCAGCGCTTCTCGGTCACCGCCGGCACCGGCGATCTCGATCGTGACGGCTTCAACGCGTACATCAGCGGCTTCTATTTCCACTCGGACGCAGTCTACACCAAGGACCTGCGCGCGCCGTTCAACTCGGACGACCAGACCAGCATCGGCGGACCGAACAACCTGGTGAACGGCGACAATTTCGCACCGACCTATGCCGGTTCGAACATCTATGCCGCGCCGGGTTCGGGCGGTCGCTACCAGCTGCTCCAGTCGGGCTGCGCCAATGGCAACCTGACCCAGACGACCGCCGCCCAGCAGGCGGCCAGCGGCCTGCTGCCGACCTCGATCTGCCAGCAGGACCTGACCAACCAGTATGGCGTGGTCGCGCCGCAGGTCGATCGCTTCGGCGTCTCGGCGCATGTCGCCAAGACCTTCGGCGATTCGACGGAAGCCTATCTCGAAGTGAACTTCCAGCAGTCGCGCAGCCAGTATAGCGGCGCTGCCTCGTCGATCTACGCCAACGCGCCGGCCGGCATCTACTATGCGCCGTTCTCGACGCGTGGCACCGGCGCCGCCTTCGCACCCGGCTCGGGCGCGCTGACCCTCCCGGTCTATGTCTGCGCCGCGCGCGTGAACTGCACCGCGGCCAACGGCACGCTCAACCCGAACAACCCGTTCGCGGCTTCGGGCCAGACGGCGACGATCATCGGCGCGATGCCGAACCTGACCCGCCAGGACGAGACGCGCAGCCGCGTGTACCGTGCCGCCGCGGGCATCAAGGGCACGTTCGGCGACGACTGGAACTACAAGGTCGACGCGACGGCGATGCACACCGACCTGCGTCGCACGATGAACGGCTATGTCTATATCCAGCACCTGCTGGATGTGATCGCCGACGGTTCGTACAACTTCGTGAACCCGGCGGCGAACAGCCAGGCGACGCTGAACTATCTGGCGCCGGAACTGAACGTCGATGCGTCCTCGGATCTCTACCAGGTCCAGGCGAGCGTCAACAAGTCGCTGTTCGAGCTGCCGGGTGGCCCGGCGCAGCTCGGCTTCGGCGGTTCGTTCTTCTACGAAGCGGTCGATTCGCCCTCGGCGAACAGCGACATCAACGGTCCGACCCAGCGCTACTTCACGATCAACGCGTTCGGCACCAAGGGCAACCGCACGGTCACCTCGGGCTTCGGCGAGCTGAGCCTGCCGATCCTCCAGCAGGTCGAGCTCAACCTGTCGGGTCGCTATGACCATTACTCGACCGGTCAGGGCTATTTCTCGCCCAAGGTCGGCGCGAAGATCACCCCGATCGACATGCTGACGGTGCGCGGCACCTGGTCGCGTGGTTTCCGTATCCCGTCCTTCGGCGAGTCGAACGCACTCCCGACGACCGGCTACGTGACCAACTCGGCCGGCCTGTTCAACGATGCGTACCTGGCCCAGTATGGCTGCTCGGTCGCGACGTTCAGCACCGCCTGCCCGCAGTATCTGCGTACCGCGAGCTACGGCCAGACCACGCTCGCTTCGCCGGATCTGAAGCCGGAGAAGTCGCGCAGCATCACGCTGGGCGCGGTGTTCACGCCGATGCGCAACGTGTCGCTCTCGGTTGACTACTTCAACATCAAGAAGACCGACGCGATCACCTCGCTGTCGTCGGCCGCGGCCCTCCAGGCCTATTATTCCGGCCAGGCGATCCCGGCTGGCTACACGGTCATCCCGGATGCGGTGGATCCGGCCAACCCGTCGGCGCTGCCGCGCGTTGCCTATGTCCAGTCGCACTATGTCAACGCCAACACCCAGAAGGCGGAAGGCATCGACTTCGGAGCGAACGCTCGCTTCAACGTCGGCGCGGTGACCTGGACGAGCAACCTCGACGCCACGCTCATGCTCGAGCTCAGCACCACGCTGGCAGACGGCACGCGCGAGACCTATGTCGACACGCTCGGCAACTACAACCTCACCGCGGGTTCGGGCACCTTCCGCTGGAAGGGTAGCTGGATGAACAGCTTCGCGATCGGCAACTACACGGTTACCGGTACGGCCAACTACACCTCGGGCTATGACCTCTCGGCCATGGACCAGGGCAATGCGTACAAGGATTGCGGCCTTGCGCCGTCGCCCGCGTACACCGGTTGCCGCGTGAAGAGCTACTTCACCTTCGACCTCAACATGACCGCCAAGGTCGCGGACAAGTTCACGATCTACGCGAACGTGCTGAACCTGTTCGATCGCCTGCCGGACTATGATCCGGTCACCTATGGCGCGTATCTCTACAACCCGGTCCAGGCCGGCGACGGCATCTATGGCCGCCGCTTCTCGGTCGGCGCGAAGGTCAATTTCTGATCTTTCGTCAGGACTGATACGAAAGAGGGCGGTCCCGAAAGGGGCCGCCCTTCTTCTTTGGGAAGGCGGCTGTCCCTATCGCGCGCTCCTATCGCTCCCAGTAATCCGCCGCCCTGTCACTCCGTCGCCATGCTACTCCGTCATCCCCGCGCAGGCGGGGATCCATTGCCGCTGCGGGCAATGAGACTCGCTTCGGCAGCCAGAATGGATCCCCGCCTGCGCAGGGATGACGATGGAATGCTTTCCAGCGTTACCGTTCCCCGGCGAAGGCCGGGGCCCAGTTTCGGCGCAGCATCGATGGCGCAGGAACTCTCGAACGACGTTGCGACTGGGGCCCGGCCTTCGCCGGGGAACAGTCAGGCGGTGACGGGTGAATCCGACTGCAATCCTCCCCCGGGGGGAGGATTGCACGCGTGTCCTATATCGCCCCCTAAGGCCGCTTCGGGCTCGCCCGGTCCGCCACCATCCGCTCGCCGTCGATCGTGATAGGCGAGGCGATGCCCGGCAGCCCGTCGCGCTCGATCCTCATGCCGCGCGCCACCACCTGCGGATCGGCGAACACTTCGCCGACATTGTTGATCGGCCCGGCCGGCACGCCCTCGGCCTCCAGTGCCTCGTACAGGTCGGCCTTGGCCCATTGCCGGATCGCCGCGTCGAGCAGCGGGATCAGCGTATCGCGATTCATCACCCGCGCCGGATTGGTCGCGAAGCGCGGGTCGCTGCCATAGTCGAGCCCCAGCACCCCGCAGAGCTTGCGGAACTGCGAGTCATTGCCCACCGCGATGATCAACGCGCCGTCGCGGGTGTCGAACGCCTGATAGGGCACCAAGTTCGCATGGCCGTTGCCCATCCGCCCCGGCACCTTGGCTGGGTTGGCCATCCAATTGAGCGCCTGGTTGGCGAGTACGCCCACCTGGGTGTCGAGCAGCGCCATGTCGATATGCGCGCCTTGCCCGGTGGCGTCACGGCGTCGCAGCGCCGCGAGGATCGCCACCGCCGAATAGACGCCGGTGAAGATGTCGGCATAGGCGATGCCGGCCTTTTGCGGCGCGCCGTCGGGCTCGCCGGTCAGGCTCATCGCGCCGCCCATGCCCTGGATGATGAAGTCGTATCCCGCGCGCGGTGCATAGGGGCCGGTCTGGCCGAAGCCGGTGATCGAGCAGACCACCAGCCGCGGGTTGAGCGCGCGCAGGCTCGCGGCGTCGAGCCCGTATTTGACCAGCCCGCCGACCTTGTAGTTCTCGATGACGACGTCCGCCTCGGCCACCAGCGCGCGCACCGCCGCCTGCCCCTCCGGGGTGGCGATGTCGATCGCCCGGCTCTCCTTGCCGCGGTTGCAGGCATGGAAATAGGCGGCGTCAAGAGTCGAGCCGTCCGCGTCGTGCAGGAAGGGCGGGCCCCAATGGCGGGTATCGTCGCCTTCGCCCGGCCGCTCGATCTTGATCACCTCGGCGCCCAGGTCGGCGAGCAGCTGCCCGCACCAGGGTCCCGCGAGGATCCGCGCCAGCTCGACGACCCTGATCCCCTCCAGCGGCTTCACGGCCGGTGGATCTCGTAGATCAGGTGCGGCTTCATCTCGCCGGCCATCAGCCGGTCGACAATGCCCGGCCGCGCGGTGCCGCCGATCTTCTCCATGGCCTTGCGCGAACGCACATTGTCCACGCCGACGGTGAACACCGCGGTGCGCACATAGCGGTGGATATGATTGAGCATCAGCCGCTTGATCTCGCGGTTGTACGTCCCGCCCCAGAATGCGCGGGCGAGATAGGTCCAGCCGATCTCGATCTCGTCGGCCTCGGGCTCCCAATTGTCGAAGCGCGACGATCCGATCACCTGGCCGCTGGCCTTGTCGATGATCGTCAGCGCGCCGCCACTGGCCAGGCCGGCGTCGAAATAGGCGCGGAACACCGGCTCCTGCCAGCGGTCATGCGCCGGGTGGACTTCCCAGACGAGCGGATCGCTCGCCACCGCGTAGAGCGCGTTCCAGTCCTCCGGCGTGCTGGGACGCAGCGTCACCAGCGCGCCTTCGAGGGTCGGCTGCCGGTCGGGCGTCATCAGAACGCCGCGATCCCGGTGATCGCGCGGCCCAGGATCAGGCCGTGGACGTCGTGGGTGCCTTCGTAGGTGTTGACCGTCTCGAGGTTGATCGCATGGCGCAGCACATGGAATTCGGCCGAGATGCCGTTGCCGCCATGCATGTCGCGGGCGATGCGGGCGATGTCGAGCGCCTTGCCGCAATTGTTGCGCTTGATGATGCTGATCGCCTCGGGCGCGAGCGTGCCCTCGTCGAACATGCGTCCGGCCCGCAGCGCCGCCTGCAGGCCGAGCGCGATCTCGGTCTCCATGTTGGCGAGCTTGAGCTGGACCAGCTGGTTGGCGGCGAGCGGCTTGCCGAACTGGGCGCGGTCGAGCGTGTATTGCCGCGCGGCGTGGAAGCAGGCCTCGGCGGCGCCCATGCTGCCCCAGGCGATGCCGTAGCGCGCGCGGTTGAGGCAGCCGAACGGCCCCTTGAGCCCCTGCACCTCGGGCAGCAGCGCGTCCTCGCCCACTTCGACGCCGTCCATCACGATCTCGCCGGTGATCGACGCGCGGAGCGACAGCTTGCCCTCGATCTTCGGCGCGGAGAGCCCCTTCATGCCCTTTTCGAGCACGAATCCCTTGATCCCGCCGCCATGCGCCTCGCTCTTCGCCCAGACGACGAACACGTCGGCGATCGGCGAGTTGGTGATCCACATCTTCGAGCCGGTGAGGCGATAGCCGCCGTCGATCTTCGCCGCGCGGGTACGCATGCCGCCCGGGTCCGAGCCGGCATCCGGCTCGGTCAGCCCGAAACAGCCGACCCATTCGCCGGTCGCCAGCTTGGGGAGGTATTTCCGCTTCTGTTCCTCGGTGCCGTATGCGCTGATCGGGTGCATCACGAGCGAGCTCTGCACCGACATCGCCGAGCGATAGCCCGAATCGACCCGCTCGACCTCGCGCGCCACCAGCCCGTAGGACACATAGCCCAGCCCCGCGCCGCCATAGGCCTCGGGAATCGTCGCGCCGAGCAGCCCCAGCGCGCCCATCTCGGACATGATCTCGCGGTCGAAATGCTCGTCGAGATAGGCCCGCGTCACTCGCGGCAGCAGCTCGCCCTGCGCGTAGTCCCGCGCGGCATCGCGGACCATCCGCTCCTCATCGGTCAGCTGCGCATCGAGCCCGAAGGGATCCGCCCAGTCGAACCGGCCCATCTCCGCCATTTCCTCGTCCTTCTCTAGTTCTCGGCCGTCCTAACGGCTCCGCATCCCGCTGCGTGTCGGGATGGCTTCATGGGGTATAGGATGCGGCTATCCCGCCGGGGGCGCAGGCGGCGGCGTATCCATCGCCGCCCGCTCGATATCGGTGAGCGCCACCCGCGCCGCGACATAGCGCCGCGCCGCCGCGGTCCAGCTCTCGGCGCTCGACACGCCCGGCATGTGCGCCACTTCCGCCAGCGCCGCCTCGACATCGCCGCGATCGAGCGCGCGCCGCGCCCGGCGCAGCCGCTCGGCCGGCAGCGGGCTCGGCGTATCGGCCTGGCGCAGCACCACCAGGTTGCCGAGCATCCGCCGCACCTTGTTCCACAAACTGTCGTTGGGATCGTTCGCCAGCCGCACCGCCAGCGTATCGAGCGCGAGCCGCAAATCCTCCAGCGTCACCGGCTGTGCCGCCGCGCGCAGGATCGCGGCGACCGATTCGCCGTTCCGCTCGCCGAAGCGCTGCTTGAGCTGCCCCTCGAGCGGCCCCAGCGGCTGGCCGCGCTCGATCGCGCGCCGCGTCGCAAAGGCCACCAGGATCCGTTCCGCCCGCGTCGCATAGGCCGCGGCTCCCCGCGAACTCGCCTCGGAATCGCGGATGCGCAGCTCGATCTGGTCGAGCTTGCCCGCCAGCATCGTCTCGCGCGCCGCCAGCGTCGCCAGGTCGGTGCCCGGCGGCAGCGCCGGCACGGACACGCTGGCAGGCGCGGGCAGCGGCGCGGGCGCCGGCGCGCGCGGGGAAAATCCGCCGGCCAGGCCGACCGCGCCGATGCTCACGCCGATGCCGGCGGTAAAGGCGATGGTGCCGATCAGGCTGGCGCTCCGCCACCACGGCACGCGCGGCTGGGGCGCGAGGGTCTCGTCGCTCATATGCCCTTAATCGCTGCCCGCACCCGCCCGGTCAATCGGCGAGGTGCAGCGCAAGCGCGATCAGCGTGTCCGGCCGCATGTCGCCGGCGACTTCGACCCGCCGCCAGCCGGTGCCCGCCGCCGCGGCCGCCCGCGCGCTGATCGCGGCGATGCTGGTGATCGCGCGGTGGTCGGGCGCCACCAGCTCGGCGAGCCGCGCCCCGGCCCGCGCCGACTGGACCAGCGCCACACTGCCGCGCAGCCGCACCGCCTGCCCGGGCGCAACGTCGAGCGGCGCGCTGGCATAGACGGGGATCGCCCGCGTCACTACGCCGCCCGCCCGCAACACCGCCTCGCGCCCGCCCAGCCACAGCGCCCGCGTCACCCCCGCCGCCTCGGCCGCGACGACCAGCGCGTCCGCGCCGCCTTCCCCGACATGCGCCACCCGGAAGCCCGCCCGCGCCGCGGCCTCGGCGGTCACCCGCCCCACCGCATATACCGGCAGCCCGAGCAGCCCGCCCAGCTGGCCGCCCCCGTGGCGCAGCGCATTGGCGCTGGTCAGCAGCAGCGCGTCGAACCCGGCCGGATCGGGCGCGTCCCACGCCACCGGCGCCGCCGCGAACAGCGGCAGCCGGATCGCCGTCCGCCCCGCCGCCTCGATCGCCGCCGCGGTCACGCGGTTGCCGGGCTCGGGCCGGAGCACGGCGATCGGCCGGCTCATCCCTCGAACAGGCGGCGCACCGTTTCGGGCGCGCGCTCGAGCAGGTCGCGCGCCAGTGCCGCCGGCAGGTCATGGTCGAGTGGCGCGCCTTCGATCGCGCCATGGACATGCGCGGTGCCATCCTCGCTCAGCAGCTCGGCCTCGAGCGTCAATATGCCGCCCTCGATGGTCGCCAGCGCCGCCACCGGCGAATGGCAATCGGCCTTCAACGCCGCGAGCAGCGCCCGCTCGGCGGAGACACAGCCATGCGTCACCGCATCGTCGATCGCGCCTACCAGCTCGCGGGCATGCGCGTCGTCGGCGCGGATTTCCACGCCCACCGCGCCCTGTGCCGGTGCCGGCAGCATCACATTGGTGGGGATCTCGACGCCGACGTCATGACGTCCCAGCCGCGCCAGCCCCGCCGCCGCCAGCAGCGTCGCATCGGCCTCGCCGGCGGCCAGCCTGGCCAGCCGCGTATCGACATTGCCGCGGAACAGCACCGTCCTGAGGTCCGGCCGCAGTTTCCGCACCTGGGCGGCGCGGCGTGGCGAGCTGGTGCCGAGCACGCCGCCCTGCGGGATCGCGTCGATCGATTCGGCCCCCACCAGCCGGTCGCGCACATCGGCGCGCGGCAGCATCGCGGCGATCGCGATCATGTCGGTGCGGAAGGTCTCGACGTCCTTCATCGAATGGACGCAGGCATCGATCTCGCCGGCGAGCAGCGCCCGGTCGAGTTCCTTGGTCCACAGCGCCTTGCCGCCGATCTCGGCGAGCGCGCGGTCCTGCACCTTGTCGCCGGTGGTCTTGATCACGACGATCTCGAAGGCGGAATCGGGCAGGCCATGCGCCGCCATCAGCGCATCGCGCACCATGTTCGCCTGTGCCAGCGCCAGCGGCGAACCCCGCGTCCCGAGTTTGAAAACGGTCATGCGAAATGCCTTACCGGCTGATGCGCCGCTTGTCGAAGCGGCTGCTCCAAACTGCTTCCTCGGCTGATATTGAAGCGTATACCCCTCCGCCGTCATCCCCGCGAAGGCGGGGATCCATTCTGGCTGGCCGCAGTGAGTCTCACCGAACGCAGCGGCAATGGATCCCCGCCTGCGCGGGGATGACGATCGCTGCGGGCAAGACGCCCCACACCCACCAAAATCCCCCCGCCACTTCGACAATCGCTCCGCGACACCCTAGATGCGCAACCAACGGAGCATGAAGAGAACACAATGGCCCTGATCCTCGGCCTCGAATCGAGTTGCGATGAAACCGCCGCCGCCCTGGTCACCACCGATCGGCAGGTGCTGGCGCACAAGCTTGCGCGCCAGGAAGCCGCGCATCGTCCCTATGGCGGCGTCGTCCCCGAAATCGCGGCGCGCGCGCATGTCGAGGCGATCGGCCCGCTGATCCAGGGTGCGTTCGAGGAAGCCGGCGTCACCCTCGCCGATGTCGATGCGATCGCCGCCACCGCCGGCCCCGGGCTGATCGGTGGCGTCATGGTTGGCCTGGTCACCGGCAAGGCGCTGGCGCTCGCCGGCAACAAGCCGCTGATCGCGGTCAACCATCTCGAAGGGCACGGCCTGTCGCCGCGCCTCACCGATCCCGATCTCCACTTCCCCTATCTGCTGCTGCTCGTCTCGGGCGGCCATTGCCAGCTGCTGCTGGTCGAGGGCGTCGGCAAATATCAGCGTCTCGCCACCACGATCGACGATGCCGCCGGCGAAGCCTTCGACAAGACCGCCAAGATGCTCGGCCTCGGCTTTCCCGGCGGCCCGGCGGTCGAGGAAGCCGCCGCGCGCGGCAACCCCAAGGCGGTGCCGCTGCCCCGCCCGTTGCTCGGTTCGGCCGAGCCGCATTTCTCCTTCGCCGGCCTCAAGAGCGATGTCGCCCGCAAGGTCGGCCTCTACAGCGCCGAGGATATCGCCGCGTCCTTCCAGCAGGCGGTGGTCGATTGCCTGATCGATCGCACCCGCCGCGCCATCGAGCGGGTCGAAGCGACCGCTTTGGTCGTCGCCGGCGGGGTCGCCGCGAACAAGGCGGTGCGCACCGCATTGGAGCAGCTTGCCGTCGAATCGAACCTGCGCTTCGTCGCGCCGCCGCTCTGGCTGTGCACCGATAATGCGGCGATGATCGGCTGGGCGGGAGCCGAACGCTTCCTCGCCGGTTTCAGCGATCCGCTCGACGTGGCGGCGCGGCCGCGCTGGCCGCTCGATCCGGATGCGGAAAAGGTCCGTGGTGCGGGAGTAAAGGCATGAAGATTGGCGTCATCGGCGGCGGTGCCTGGGGCACGGCGCTCGCCCAGGTCGCGGCACGCGGCGAGCAGGACGTGCTGCTCTGGGCGCGCGAGCCGGAAGTGGTCGAGAGCGTCAACGCGCGCCACAGCAACGATCTGTTCCTCGCCAACGTCCCGCTCAGCCCGAGCATCCGCGCCACCGGCAACCTCGCCGATCTGGCCGGCATGGAAGCGCTGCTGGTCGTCGCCCCCGCCCAGCATGTCCGCGCGGTCCTGTCCGAAACCCCGGTCGGCAACACGCTGCTGGTACTCTGCGCCAAGGGGATCGAGGCCGGCACCAAGCTGCTGGTCGGCGAAGTCGCGCACCAGGTCGCGCCCGATGCCCCGCTCGCGGTGCTCTCCGGCCCCACCTTCGCGCACGAGGTCGCCGCCGGTAAGCCCACTGCCGTCACGCTCGCCTGCGAGCATGAGGCGCTGCGCACGCGCCTGTCCGATCGCCTCGCCGGCCCGGCCTTCCGCACCTATGGCTCGGACGATGTCGTCGGCGCGGAGATCGGCGGCGCGGTCAAGAACGTCCTCGCCATCGCCTGCGGCGTGGTCGAGGGCGCCGGGCTCGGGCTCAACGCCCGCGCCGCGCTGATCGCGCGCGGCTTTGCCGAGATGACCCGCTTCGGCATGGCCCGCGGTGCCCAGGCGGAAACGCTCACCGGCCTGTCGGGCCTTGGCGATCTCGTCCTCACCTGCTCCTCCACCAATTCGCGCAACTTCTCGCTCGGCCTCGGGCTGGGGCAGGGCCGGAGCGCCGCCGAGTTGATGGCCGATCGCAAGACCGTGGCCGAAGGTGCCTTCACCGCGCCCGTCCTCCGCGAAGCCGCCCGCGATGCCGGAGTCGACATGCCGGTCACCGAAGCGGTCAACGCGCTGCTCGAAGGCGCGCCGGTGGCCAAGGTGGTCGAAGCCTTGCTCAGCCGCCCCTTGCGGGAAGAAAAGCTGTGAAATGGGCGGCGATGCTGCGGGGGATCAACCTCGGCAAGCGCCAGCTCAAATCGGCGGAGCTCAAGGCCGTGGTCGAGGGGCTCGGCTTCACCCAGGTGAAGACGATCCTCGCCTCGGGCAATGTCGTGTTCGAAGCGGGGGACGCCACGCCTGAGGCACTCGAGCGCGATCTCCATGCCGCGCTGGAAAAGGCGACCGGGCTCAAGTCCGATGTCTATGTCCGCAATCGCGCCGATCTTGCGACGCTGGTCGCGGCCAATCCCTTCCCGAAGGAAGCCGAGGAGCGCCCGAGCTTTCTCGTCGTCACCTTCCACCGCGAACCGCCAAGCCAGGCGGCGATCGACAAGCTCCTCGAAAGCCATGACGGCCCCGAGCGGATGGTGATCCTCGGCCGCGAGCTGTTCACCGATTTCCCCGAAGGCCAGGCCCGCTCGAACCTGATTCCCGCGATGCAGAAGGCCAAGCTCGCCCACGCCAATACCGGCCGCAACTGGAACACGGTGCTCAAGCTGCTGACGGCGCTGGGGGAGTAACCTTCCTCAATTCCTTCCAAATTCCGTCATTCCCGCGAAGGCGGGAATCCATTCTGGCTGGTTTTGGTGAGACTCACTGCATTCAGCGGCAATGGATCCCCGCCTTCGCGGGGATGACGAGGAAGAAGAGGAAGAAGAAGTTCTGGGTCAGCCACCACCCAGTTCCCCGGCCCAGTTCCCCGGCGAAGGCCGGGGCCCAGTCTCGGCGCACTGTCGATGGCGCGGGAACCTCTCGAACGACATGGCAACGGGACCCCGGCCTTCGCCGGGGAACATGCTAGAAGTCGACGGCGATACCCTTGCGCTCCCAATCGCCATAGCGAGTCGGGTCGAGCGCATCGGGCTCCTTCTCCGCCGGCGCGGGCTTGGGCACGGGCGGGCTGGGCGTCAGATACGCAGGCGGTTTCACATTTGCGGGGCGCTGGGCCATAGGCTGCAGATCGTCCTTCCAATCCACGAGGTCAAGTGAAGCCCCCACGTCGCCCCAATCCCCGCCAGTCCGCGCCCGATGGCCCCGGCGTCCCCACCCGTCGCGCGGCGCTGAAGCTGCTCGATGCGGTGCTCCGGCGCGGGCTGGCGCTGGAGCAGGCGCTCGATTCGGCGGCGCAGGGTCTCGCGCCCAATGATCGCGGGCTTGCCCATGCGATTGCCGCCGAAGTGCTGCGCCGCTTGCCCGATCTCGATGCGCTGATCGATTCGGCGACCAGGCAGACGCTACCCGAGGATGCCAAGGCGCGCTTCGCCTTGCGCATCGCTTTGGTGCAGGCGCTGGCGCTCGGCACACCGGGCCATGCCGCGATCTCCACCGTGCTGCCCTTGGTCGATGGCGGTCCGCGCAAGCTGGTCCATGGCGTGTTCGGCACTTTGGTCCGCCAGGGCGTGACCCTGCCCGAGCCGCCGGCGCTGCCCGATGCGGTGGCGCTGCGCTGGCACGCCGCCTGGGGCGACCAGATGATCGAGGATGCCGAGCGCGCGATCGCGGTGCCGCCGCCGCTCGATCTGACGCTGCGCGATCCCGCGGTCATGCCAGACCTGCCCGGCACCAGCCTGATCGCCGGCCAGCTTCGTCTCGACGAGAAGGGGCCGGTGGCGATGCTGCCGGGCTATGCCGAGGGCGACTGGTGGGTGCAGGATCTCGCCGCCTCGATGCCGGCGCGGCTTTTGGGCAAGGGCGCGGGCACGGTGCTCGACCTGTGCGCGGCGCCGGGGGGCAAGACGCTGCAATTGGCGGCGGCGGGCTGGCAGGTGACGTCCGTGGACGTGTCGGAAAGTCGTCTGGCGCGACTTCACGAGAATCTGGAGCGCACCGGTCTTGAAGCGCAGGTGGTCGAGGCCGATCTCCTGAAATGGGCGCCTTCGGGGCCGGTGGATGCGATCCTGCTCGATGCGCCGTGCAGCGCGACGGGCATCTTCCGCCGCCACCCCGATGTGCTCCACCGGGTACGGCCCAGCCTGATCCGCGAGATGGCCGAGTTGCAGGGCAAATTGCTCGCCCGCGCGGCCGAGTGGGTAAGGCCCGGCGGCACGCTGGTATACGCGACTTGCTCGCTGGAACCGTCGGAGGGCGAAGAGCAGCTCGAATCCTTCCTCCTGCGCGACCCGCGATATAAAATTGCGCCGATCGCGTCGGAGGAGCTGCCTCAGGGCGTGCATGCGAAGGAAGATGGAACGCTGCGGTTGCTGCCGGGAATGCTGGCGGATGCCGGCGGGCTGGACGGCTTCTTCATCGCGCGGCTGGTCCGCATGGCCTGATAAGGTTGCGCGCGAATCGCGGGGTGCCTAAGGCTTTGTCATGGCCGTCCGCATCGCACCTTCGATCCTCTCCGCCGATTTCGCCAAATTGGGCGAGGAAGTCCGCGCCATCGACGCCGCCGGCGCCGACTGGATCCATGTCGACGTGATGGACGGGCATTTCGTCCCCAACATCACGATCGGCCCGGCGGTGATCAAGGCGCTCCGCCCGCACACCGCCAAGCCGTTCGACGTCCACCTGATGATTGCGCCGGTCGATCCGATGCTCCAGGCCTTCGCCGATGCGGGCGCCGACTGCATCTCGGTGCATCCCGAGTCAGGCCCGCACCTCCACCGCACGCTCCAGACCATCAAGGGCCTGGGCAAGCGCGCCGGCGTGGTGCTCAATCCGTCCACGCCGGTGGAGTCGGTCGACTATGTCATGGACATGATCGACCTGATCCTGGTGATGAGCGTCAACCCCGGCTTCGGCGGGCAGAAGTTCATCGAGAGCCAGCTCGGCAAGATCGCCGAGTTGCGCAAGCGGATCGATGCCAGCGGCCGCGCGATCGACCTCGAGGTCGATGGCGGCATCGATCGCGAGACCGCACCGCGCGCGATCGCGGCAGGTGCCGACGCACTCGTCGCCGGCACCGCGACCTTCACCGGCGGGCCGGGTCAGTACGCGGCGAACATCGCCGCGCTACGAGGCGGGTGAATGACCAACCGATCGACTCCGGGGCCGACGGAGTCGAGCAGGGCAAGCGGCTCATCCGCACCGGCGGCGAGCGCGGCCTCAGCCTCGCCGAGCGGCTGTCCGAACATTTCCAGCGCCTCGCCTGGCGGAGCCCGCTCCACAATATGCGCCTGAAGGGCCGGCACCCCCTCAAGCTGATCGCGGTTGGCGAAGACCCGTTCTTCGGCGATGTCGAGCGCGGCAATGCCCTGCTCGACGGCGCCGTCTGCTTCCGCGGCGAGCAGCGCTCGATCGCCAGTCTCGATTTCGCCCGGCCGGACTGGTCGGTGGCGATGGGCGAGTATCTCCACGGCTTTGGCTGGCTGCGCGACCTGTCGAGCGTCACCACCCGCGTCACCGCCGCGCCGATCGCCGAGGCGCTGATGCAGCGCTGGCTGTCGGCACATGGCGACAAGGTTTCCGAGCCGGCATGGCGGGCCGATCTGGTCGGCCGGCGCATCCTCGCCTGGACGGCGCATGCGCCGCTGATCCTCTCGGCCAACGACCTCGTCTATCGCTCCTCGGTGCTCCACGCGCTGGCCAAGGGCGCGCGCCACCTCGACCGCGCCGCCGATCGCGTCGCCCCTGGACCGGGGCGGATCGCGGCCTGGTGCGGCGTGCTCGTCGCCGGGCTGATGATCCCGGGCGGCGATCCGCGCCGCTCCTTCGGCGAGACCGGGCTCAAGCGCGCGCTCGAACAGTCGATGTTCGACGATGGCGGCACCGTCGGCCGCTCGCCCTGGGGCCAGCTCGACGCGGTGCAGCTGCTGGCGATCCTGTCCAACGCCTATGAAGCGCGCCGGCTCGAGCCGCCCGCCTTTGTCGCCTCGGCGCTGAACCGCATGGTCACCGCGCTGCTCGGCGTCTGCCATGGCGACAAGGGGCTGGGCAGCTGGCAGGGCT
This sequence comes from Sphingomonas sp. OTU376, assembly GCF_038440415.1. Classification (NCBI taxonomy): domain Bacteria; kingdom Pseudomonadati; phylum Pseudomonadota; class Alphaproteobacteria; order Sphingomonadales; family Sphingomonadaceae; genus Sphingomonas; species Sphingomonas sp. OTU376. Next base: position 104,885 of record NZ_JASATQ010000007.1, read on the forward strand.
GCGCCCCGGTTTCCGGCGCGATGATCGAGCAGGTCGTGGAGGCGACCGGTGTGCGTACCCGCCCGCTCAAGCAGGCGCGCGAATGGGGCTATCAGCGGCTGAACGCCGGCAGCACCGTGCTGATCATCGATGCGGCCCCGCCGCCGCTCGCCCGGCTTGCCGCCGGCGGTTGCGCCTCGACGCTTGCCTTCGAGCTTTCCGACGGACCGCACCGGATCGTGGTCAATTGCGGTGGCGCGAACATGGCGACGGCTTCGTTGCCGAACGCGCTCACCGAAGGGCTGCGGACCACTGCCGCGCACTCCACGCTGGTGCTCGCCGACAGCAACTCCACCGCGATTCATCCCGACGGCTCGCTTGGCCGCGGCGTCGTCGAAGTCGAGCTGGCGCGTACCGAGAGCGAGAATGGCAGCCGGGTCGAGGCCAGCCATGACGGTTATGTCCGCCGCCTCGGCTTCACCCATCGCCGGTTGATCGCGCTGGGCGGCGACGGGCGCGACGTGCGCGGCGAGGACATGCTGCTCCCCGCCGACAAGCGGAAGCGCAAGGCCAACACGCCCTTCGCGATCCGCTTCCACCTCGCCCCCCAGGTCGAGATCTCGCCGACTGCGGACGGGCAGGCCGCGATCCTGCGCCTGCCGAGCGGCCATCTCTGGCAGTTCCGCTGCAAGGGCGGTTCGCTGGCGTTCGAGGATTCGATCTGGATCGACGGCGCCGGCAAGCCGATGGCGACCAAGCAGCTCGTCATTACCGGTGAATCGCTGGCGGGCGGCGCCAATGTGAGCTGGCTGTTTCACAGGGCGAAATAGGTGGCGCGGGTCGAGATATTCCAGGGCAAGGACGACCTTGAGCCGTTCCTCACCAGCGAATTCGGCTTTCTTCCCCGTATCGGCGAATATCTTGCGATCGAGGCCGATGGCTATTTCCATCACTATAACGTCGTCGAGATCTGGCACCGCCGCGATGAGGGCGGGGGCGACTTTATCCCCTGCATCCGCGTCGAACTTGACGACTAGGGGTTGCCAGCACCGCCTTGATCCGTAGAGGGGCATGCCGCATGGACCAGATCAAGATCAGCCGTGCGCTACTCTCCGTCTCCGACAAGACCGGGATCGTCGAACTCGCAACCGCGCTTGCCGCACAGGGTGTCGAGCTAGTCTCGACCGGCGGCACCGCCACTGCCCTGCGCGATGCCGGGCTGGCCGTTCGCGACATCTCTGATCTCACCGGCTTTCCCGAGATGATGGACGGTCGGGTGAAGACGTTGCACCCCAAGGTCCATGGCGGCCTGCTCGCGGTGCGCGGCAATGCCGAGCACGAGGCCTCGATGGCCGAGCATGAAATCGGCGCGATCGATCTCGTCGTGGTGAACCTTTATCCCTTCGCCCAGACCGTGGCGCGCGGCGCCGATCGCGAGACGATTATCGAGAATATCGATATCGGCGGCCCGTCGATGGTCCGCTCGGCCGCGAAGAACCATGAGAGCGTCGTGATCCTCACCGATCCGGCCGATTATCCGCTGGTGCACGGTGCCACGACGACGCTCGAGCAGCGCCGCAAGTTCGCCGCCAAGGCCTATGCCGCCACCGCCGCCTATGACTCGATGATCTCGAGCTGGTTCGCCTTCGCCGATCAGGGCGAGGCCTTCCCCGAGATGCTCAACCTCAGCCTCAAGCGCGGCGCGGCGCTCCGCTATGGCGAGAACCCGCACCAGTCGGCCGCCTTCTATGCCGCGACCGGCCCGGCGGCGCAGGGCATCGGCCAGGCGCGCCAGGTGCAGGGCAAGGAGCTGAGCTACAACAATTACAACGACGCCGACGCGGCGCTAGAGCTGATCAGCGAATTCCGTGATGGCCCGCCGAGCGTGGTGATCGTCAAGCACGCCAATCCCTGCGGCGTGGCGAGCGCGGACACGCTGGCCGAGGCCTATGCGGCTGCCTTTGCCTGCGACACCGTCTCGGCGTTCGGCGGCATCATCGCGGTCAACCGCCCGCTCGATCGCGCTACGGCCGAGCAGATCACCTCGATCTTCACCGAAGTCGTGGTCGCGCCGGGGGCCGATGAGGAGGCGCTCGCGCTGTTCGCCGCCAAGAAGAACCTGCGCCTGCTGCTCACCGGCGGCCTGCCCGATCCGAAGCGCCCGGGCCTGATGGCCAAGTCGATCACCGGCGGCTGGCTGGTCCAGAGCCGCGACAATGGCGGGATCGGTATCCCGGGCCGGCCCGTGAATCTGCAGCGTGATTTGACCATCGGCGGTGATCTTAAACTGGTCACTAAGCGAGAGCCGACGCCCCAGGAACTCGCCGACTGCCTGTTCGCCTGGACGGTGGCCAAGCACGTCAAGTCGAACGCGATCGTCTATGCCAAGGACGGCTCGACCGCGGGCGTCGGCGCCGGCCAGATGAACCGTCTGGAATCGGCGCGCATCGCTGCGTGGAAGGCCAAGGACGCCGCCGAAAAGGCCGGCTGGGACGAGACCCGCACGATCGGCTCGGCCGTGGCCTCGGACGCCTTCTTCCCCTTCGCCGACGGTCTGCTGGCGGCTGTGGAGGCGGGAGCCACCGCGGTGATCCAGCCGGGCGGCTCGATCCGCGATGATGAAGTCATTGCCGCCGCCGACGAAGCCGGGCTCGCGATGATCTTCACCGGCATGCGCCACTTCCGGCACTGATCCGATCTCCCCCCTCCCTTTCGGGGGAGGGGGCTTACAGTTTCTCTTCGGTCGGCAGCGTCGCTTCGCCCGCGCGCGGCATCTTGCGGAACAGCGCCTTGTCCTCGGGGCCGAAGCCGAACTTGATGATCACGAACAGGTAAGTGACCAGGATCGCCGGCATGCCGAAGCTCAGCTCGGCCCATTCGGCGCTCTTGGGCAGCGAAGTGAACGCGCCGCCGACCAGGCAGGCGATCGCGATCGCGGCGAAGAAGCTCGGCCGGATCGAGACGACAGGTGCGCCGGTAAGCCGGTAGAGCAGCGTGGCCTTCACCGCCGATCCGATGGTCAGCGACACGGCGAGCGCCAGTGCAGGGCCGGCGGCCTGGATCGGCTCGGACCAGCCCTCGGTCCGCGCCACCACCACGAAGACGAAGCTCAGCACGATCTGCAGCAGCAGCACGCAGACCGAGATCGCCAGGTTCTTGTGCCGGGCGATATAGACCAGCCCGGTCTCGCAGACCGCGCCGGTCGAGGCGAGCACCTCGGCGACGAGCAGGATGCACAGGGCACCCGCGCCGATCACGAACTCCTTGCCGATCAGCCCCATCACGCCCTCGGCGGGGATCGAGAACATCACGGCGAGTGCCGCCTGCGCGCTGGTCACCCAGAAGCCGACCTGGCGGACCTGCTTGGCCACCGCCACCTTGTCGTCCTCGGCCAGCGCCTTGGTGACGACCGGCCCCAGGATCGGATCGAAGCTCGACTTGAGCCGCTGCGGCACCGAGGCGACCTGCTGCGCCATGTAATAGACGCCGACCACCGCCGGGCTGAACAGCAGCGCGAGGATGAAGCGATCGACATTGCGCGTCGCCCATTCGATCGCGTCGGCGCCGGCGAGCGGGGCGTTGGCGCGCGCCAGCCCCCAGATCGAGGAGGGCCGCGGACGCCAGCCATGCGGCAGGCCGTAATCCTTGACGAACGGCACGATCGAGGCACCAAGCGCGGCGATCATCGACAGCGCATAGGCGTAAAGCAGCCCATCGCGTGCCGAGACATAGGAGAAGCCCCAGGCGGCGATGCTGATCGTCCAGGGCTCGATGATCGCCCGCGCGGTCACCGCGGCGCCGATATTGTGGCGATAGGCGCAGGCCGAGAGCGCCACGTCGGACAGGGCCGGGCACAGCACCACCAGCGCGAGCAGCGGCTCGAGCCCGGTCACCGGGCTGTTGGGGAACATCGCCTGGGGGAAGAGGACCAGCACTCCGCTGGCGATCAGCGAGGCGATCAGCGCCACCACCATCGCGTCCCATACGACATGGGCATGGGGCCGGTCGGTGCGGGCCAGCGCCTGGGCCAGTCCGCGCTTGAGGCCGAGCGTGGCGAGCAGCGCGGCGACTTCGATCACCAGCACCGCGATCGCGTAGCGGCCGACAATGTCCGGGCCATAGGCGCGGCCCGCGATGAACAGGAAGGGCAGGCGCGCGACCAGCCGGATGATGAAGCCCAGCATGTTGGTCCGCCCGCCCTTGGCGAGCGCATTGATGTCCTCACCGCCGGAAGGCGCGGTCACGGCCTCGCTCAATGCGCCGCGCCCCAGCTCGGGCCCACACCGATCTCGACGCCGAGCGGCACGGTCAGCTTCACCGCCGGCTCGGCCGCGGTCGCCATCACCCGCTGAATGACCGGCTTGGCGGCCTCCACATCCCCCTCGGGCAGCTCGAACACCAGTTCGTCATGCACCTGGAGCAGCATCTTCACATTGGGCAGCCCCGCTTCGAGCAGGGCCGGGCTCATCCGCGCCATGGCGCGCTTGATGATGTCGGCGCTGGTGCCCTGGATCGGCGCGTTGATCGCCGCGCGCTCGCTGCCGGCGCGCTCGTTCGGGTTGGAGGCCTTGAGCCGCGGAAAGTGCGTCTTCCGGCCGAACAAAGTGGTGGTGTAGCCGCGCTCCTTGGCGAGGCTCAGCGTGTCGGCGATGTAGCGGTTGATGCCCGGGAAGCGCTCGAAATAGCGGTTGATCATCGCCTGCGCCTCGTCGGGCGTCACGTCGAGCCGCCCGGCCAGGCCCCAGCGCGAGATGCCGTAGAGGATCGCGAAGTTGATCGTCTTGGCGCGGCCGCGGGTGTCGCGGTTCACTTCGCCGAACAGCTCCATCGCGGTACGGTTGTGGATGTCCTCGCCCTGCTCGAAGGCTTCGCGCAGCGCCGGCACATCGGCGATATGCGCGGCCAGCCGCAGTTCGATCTGCGAATAGTCGGCCGAGAGGATGACATTGCCCGGCTCCGCCACAAAGGCGTCGCGGATCTGGCGGCCGGTCTCGGTGCGGATCGGGATGTTCTGGAGATTGGGGTCGGTCGAGCTCAATCGCCCGGTCTGCGCGCCGGTGAGCGAATAGCTCGTATGCACGCGGCCGGTCGCCGGATTGATCTGCGCCTGCAGCGCATCGGTGTAGGTCGACTTGAGCTTGGTGAGCTGGCGCCAGTCGAGCACCTTGAGCACCATCTCGCGGCCCGGCGAATCCTTGTCCGCCGCGATCCGCTCGAGCTCGTTGACGTCCGTCGAATAGACGCCGGACTTGCCCTTGCGCCCGCCCTTGATCCCCATCTTGTCGAAGAGGACGTCGCCGAGCTGCTTGGGGCTGCCGATGGTGAACTTGAACCCGGCAATGCCGTGGATCTCTTCCTCCAGCGCCGCGATCTGGTGCGAGAAGTCGGTCGAGAGCTTGTGGAGGACCTGCGCATCCACCTTGATGCCCTCGCGCTCCATGCCGGCGATCACCGAGACCAGCGGCCGGTCGACCATCTCATAGACGCGGGTCGAGCCTTCATAGGCCAGCCGCGGCTTGAAGCGCCGCCACAGCCGCAGCGTGACGTCGGCATCCTCGGCGGCGTAACGGGTGGCGGCCTTGAGATCGACCTGGCCGAAGCCGAGCTGGTTCTTCCCCGTGCCGACCACGTCCTTGTAGGCGATGCAGCTGTGCGATAGGTGCGTCGCCGCCAGTTCGTCCATGCCGTGGCCGTGCAGGCCGGCATCGAGGTCGAAGCTCATCACGATCGTGTCGTCATAGGGCGCGACATCGATCCCGACACGGCCCAGCACGATCATGTCGTACTTCAGATTGTGCCCGATCTTGAGGACCGCGGGGTCCTCGAGCAGCGGCTTCAGCCTGGCGATCGCCACCGAGCGATCGATCTGCACCGGCTTCTCGGCGAACATGTCGGTACCGCCATGGCCGAGCGGAATATAGCAGGCGAGGTTGGGGTGCAGCGCCATCGACACGCCGACCAGCTCGGCGCGCGTCGCATCGACGCCGGTCGTCTCGGTATCGATCGCGACCCAGCCCTGATGCCTGGCGATGGTGATCCAGCGATCGAGCGCGGTCTCGTCGGTGACCGTCTCATAGCCGTCGTGATTGCAGGGCGGGTCTTCCTCCAGCCCCGGCGTCTCATGCGTCTCGACCGGCGCCTCGGCCACCGCCGACAGCCGGTTGAGCAGGGTGCGGAAGCCGTGATGCTCGAGGAAGGCGCGCAGCGGCGCATCCGGGATGCCCTGCAGCGCGAAATCCTCGAGCGGCTCGGGCAGCGGCACGTCGCTCGCGAGCTGCACCAGCTGGTGCGACAGCCGCGCCATATCGGCATGCTCGATCAGATTGTCGCGCATCTTGGACGGCTTCATCGCCGGTGCCGCCTCCAGCACCGCCTCGACCGTGCCGAACTCCTGGATCAGCTTGGCGGCGGTCTTGGGGCCGATGCCCTTCACGCCGGGAACATTGTCGACACTGTCGCCCATCAGCGCCAGCACTTCGCCCAGCTTCTCCGGGCCGACGCCGAACTTCTCCTCGGTGTCCGCCGGGCCCAGCCGCCGGTTGTTCATCGTGTCGAGCATGTCGACCGACGGATCGGTCATCAGCTGCATCAGGTCCTTGTCGGAGCTGACGATGGTCACCTGCCAGCCCTGGGCCAGCGCCGCCTTGGTATAGCTGGCGATCAAATCGTCGGCTTCCCAGCCGGCTTCCTCGATGCAGGGCAGCGAGAAGGCGCGCGTCGCGTCGCGGATCATCGGGAACTGGGGCACCAGATCCTCGGGCGCCGGCGGGCGGTGCGCCTTGTACTGGTCGTACAGCTCGTTGCGGAAGGTGTGCTCGCTCTTGTCGAGCACCACCGCCATGTGAGTCGGGCCGTCGGCCTTGTTCAGCGTGTCGACCAGCTTCCACAGCATGGTCGTATAGCCATAGACGGCACCCACCGGCTCGCCATGCTTGTTGGTGAGCGGCGGCAGCCGATGATAGGCGCGGAAGATATAGCCGGAGCCATCGACGAGATAGAGATGAGGCATTGCCGCGCCGGGATAGCCGAGCCGGTGCGCCGAACAAAGCCCCTCAGGCCATTACGATATTTTGCAGGGTGAACTGGAAGGGCGAGGCCTCGTCGCCCGGGCCACTGCCGGTCATCACGATATCGGCGCTGGCGATGCCGAGCAGCGAGATCTCGCTATTGTCCTGCGCCACGCTGATCGGAACCGGCGAATCCGCCGGCGTCATATGGGAGAAGGTGCCGATCCAGAGCCGGGGTTCCAGCACGAACTCGGCCCTTGCCCCCGGATGGATGACGGCACCGCCCGAATATAGCCTGCCGTCCTTGTAGATCTGCGCGGTGATCGCTCCGCTCGGCAGGGTATTGATCAGCTCGATTGCCTGGGGGTTGCTCGCCGGACCAGTCATCTGGATCGTGTCACCGGCATTGGTGAAGGTCGCTGTGAAGCTCTGGCCGGGCTCGGCCGGCAGGCGCGGCGTGTAATTGCCGTCGCTGTCGAGATAGCTGATCTGCGAAGCCGCCGGAACGGTGAAGGGGTGATTGCTGCCCGGCCCGCAATTGCGAATCACCTTCCAGGCGGCTGCGGGACCCGCTTGGGCAGGGGGCAGGTTCTCCGAATAGAACAGTACCTGCGTGTTGTGGGTGTCGTTCGATCTGTTGATGAAGTTGAGCCGGATATCCACGCGACGAGCTCCCCCGGAAGTTTCAGGGACTATCCGGCGCTTTCGTTACGCTGGCGAGTCGAGATTACACCGAATCATGGAATATCACCCCGAGTACATGCCGACGCCCGACGCGGATTTCGCTGACGCCATGACGCATCGCCACGCGGTAATCGCCCCGGCTGCCGCGCACTGGGCGCTGGTTGACCGCGAAGACCACCGCATCGCCCTGGCGTAGCGGCACCACAGAGACACGCGATTGCATGCGCGGGCGTTGCTCGGTCAGCACGAACTCGCCGCCGGTAAAGTCTTCACCCGGCGCGGAGAACAGCACCGCGAGCTGGAGCGGGAAAACATGTTCGCCATACAGGTCCTGGTGCAGGCAGTTGTAATCGCCCGGACCATAGCGAAGCAGCAACGGGGTAGGGCGGCGCTGCCCCGCTTCGTGGCAGCGCGCGAGAAAATCTCCATGCGCCGGCGGGAAACGCTGCTCGATTCCCATCCGGTGGTTCCAGAGATTGGCGATCGCGGCGAGCGGCGGATAGAGCCCGGTCCGCAGCTGCGCGACGATGTCCGGCAGCGGATAGGAGAGATAGCGATATTCGCCGCGGCCAAAGCCGTGCCGCGCCATCACCACCCGGCTGCGGAAGCCGGCTTCCGCATCATAGAGCGCGGCGGTTCCGGCGCATTCGGCGGGAGAGAGCAGGCCGGGCAGCACGGCCCAGCCCTGTGTGTCGAGCGATGCGGCGATCGCGGTCCAGTCGAAACGGTCAAGCATGGCGCCGGGCTAGCGGGTTGCAGCCCCGCGCGCCTTCCGCCGCTTGCGCCCGAACTTACTTGCCGCTGGTGAAGGCCTTCCATGCCGGATCGGCAGTGTCCTGCACCGGCGGCGTGCTGCCATGATGCGCGACGATCGCCTGCGCCACCTGCTGCATCAGCATCTGGCGCTCGCGGATCGGGCGGCGAGTGTCGCCGATCATCACCGCCAGCGCATAGGAAGTGCCGTCCGGCGCGGTGAGGATGCCGACATCGTTGAAGCCCGCGGTGCGCGAACCAAGGTCCTGGCCGGTCCCGGTCTTGTGGCCATAGACCCAGCCGGCAGGCACCGCGCCATGCACGCGGTAGCGCCCGGTCTTGGCGCCATCCATCGTCCGGATCAGCCAGGCGGTCGAGGCCGGCGACAGCAGTTCGCCGCGCTTCAGCCGGGCGAGTGCCACCGAGATGCCGGCAGCCGCCGCGCCATCGGGCGGATTCTTCACATAGGATTCGTAGGCCGCGAGCCGGACTGCCGGCGACAGGCGCGAGCGGGCGACCATGAAGGCGTTGCCCATCGAATATTCCTGCTTCCACTCCAGCCCGGCAGTGCCTGCCTGGAGCAGGCGCTCGCCGGGGCCGAAGCGCACGCCGGTGATGCCCTTGCGCGCCAGGAAGGCGCGGATGGCGTCCGGCCCGCCGACCAGCCGGAGCAGCTTGTCGTTGCAGGTGTTGTCGCTCATCTGCATCGCGCGGCGCACGATCTCGCCGACCGTGGTGGTATAGCCCTGGTCGCCCTTGACCAGCGCGGCGATCGGCTGGTGGAACAGGGTGAAGTCGGCCTTGGTGATGGTGATCGGGTCTTCGAGGCGGATCTTGCCCTGGTCGATCTGGTCGAGCACCGTCATGGTGACCCAGAGCTTCGACACGCTCTGCTGCGGCATCGGCCGCGCGGCGTCGTTCGAGGTGACGATCCAGCCGTCCCGCACATTGGTCACCGCCACGCCGACCAGGCCGTCGAAATTGCGGGTGATGCCGTCGATCGCGCTGACCAGCCCCTGCGGTGCGGGCCTGCTCGGCTTCCAGGTGGCTGCGGTCGGCTTGGCGCTGCCTTCCCAGGGGAAGGCCAGGCTCACGCCGTAGCTGGCGGGCGCGAAGGTCGCGAGCGAGGGATCCCCGTGCACCGTGCAGCCGACCAACATCGCCGGGCCAAGGCCCGCGATCGTCACTGCCCGTTGAAATCTCGAGAAGTCCTCGAACTTAAACACTTTTACCCGACCCTTTACCCTTGTGGAATCATGTAGCGGATGTGCGTATCGCGAAAGGCCGCGCTATCCCGGGTTGCGACGAATGCCAGTCTTGTAGCGGTGAAGCGTGAACATCGCGGAAACCGGATGCGCTTTTTGGCCAGAACGCAGGGAAAATCCTGAGGTTTCAATTGCCGCCGGCGGCGAGCCAGGCGTTGAGACTGGTCGCGGCCGGATCCGGCGTGCAGCTGCCGATGCGCCGCGCGACGCAGCCCGGCGCATCGGTGATGCCCGGCGCGGCACAGCTTTCGAGGCGATATTGGCGGGGCAGCTCGGCGACATGCGTACGCGGTGCAACCACTACGTCGAATGCATCGGCGCGCCGCCGGGCTTCCGCCGGCGTCCCGATCACATAGATCGGGGTATCGCGCCGATACAGCGCATAGGCGCCGGCGACCGTGTCGCGCGGGCGATAGAGCGCGAGGCCGCAGGTCGCGGGCGGCCGGCCAGCGCGCTCCAGCGCGGCGGCGAGATCGGCTTCCATCGTCCAGTTCGGCCGGAAATGCCCCATGGCCAGCGCCGCCGAGGTCCCGCCCCACAGCAAGAGCGTGCCGGCGGTGGCCAGCGCCAGCCGGCGGCGGGGCACGCGGCGCAACAGGTCGGCGCTGCCGATCGCCGCCAGGATCACCAGCAGCGCGGTGCTCGCCAGCACGAAGCGATATTCCTTGTGGCCGATCAGCGAGTGGAAACCGAGATGGACCAGCGCGATCCACAGCAGCGCCGGGTAGCGCTTCGCCCCGACCCAGGCGAGCAGCAGGATCGGCGCCATCGCCAGATACCAATACCAGGCGATCAGCTGCAGGTAGCCGGTGACCGGCATGACGCCATACACTTTGGCGCGTCCCTCGACGATATTGATCCGCGCCGCCTCGATCATCCAGCGGAAGGGCACCGCGCCCATGGCGAGATTGGCGAGGGCATCCACCGCCAGCGCGCCGCACCCACCCGCGATCATCGGCAGCCAGGCACTCTTCCAGTCCTTCCGCGCGGTCAGGATCGCCAGGGTCAGCAGGGCGGGGGCGTATTGGATGCGCGCGACGAAGCAGAGCCCCATCAGCAGCCCGGCAAGGGCGAACTGGCGAGGTCTCGGCCGGTCCCGCGCGAGCAGCAGCCAGACCGCGCCCATCAGCAGCGCCAGCCCGATCGGCTCCGAAAGCGCGCGCGGGGCGAAGAACACCAGCTCGAACCAGGTCGCCGCGACGAACCCCGCGACAATGCCGTGCAGCCGCGACAGTTTGAGCCCCAGCGCGACAGCGGCACCGACGATCACCAGCGATAGCCCCGCCAGCGTCAGCCGCACGAGCAGCAGGTGCAAGGTCGTATCCGGCGAGACCGCATGCCCCAACTCCATCGGCACGCTCAGCAGCTCGGGGATCAGCCAGCTGCGCAGGCCGGCGCGATAGTCCCAGGTCTGCACCCAGGGCCCGGCGACCAGATGCCAGGCGGGCTCGAGATATTGCCAGATCTCGTCGAACCAGCCGACCATGAAGGGGATTGAAGCCACGGCACGCAGCAGCGCCGCCAGCGCGATCGCCCCCCAGAAGATCCTTTTGCCGCTCAGGGCACCAGCACCGTGTCGACCGCCTGCGGCAGCGTCTCGGGATAGTCGAGGTTGTAGTGCAGCCCGCGGCTCTCCTTGCGGTGGAGCGCCGAGCGCACGATCAGGTCGGCGCTTTCCAGCAGGTTGCGCAGCTCGATCAGGTCGGGCGTCACCCGGAAATGGCCGTAATAGTCCGCCACTTCCTCGCGCAGCATCTTGATCCGGTGCGCCGCGCGCTCGAGCCGCTTGGTGGTGCGCACGATGCCGACATAGTTCCACATGAAGCGCCGGATCTCGGTCCAGTTCTGCTTGATCACCACTTCCTCGTCGGAATCGGTGACCCGGCTCTCGTCCCAGGGCCGGATCGCCGGCACCGGGTGCAGCGCGTCCCAGTGCGCGGTGATGTGGCGGGCCACCGCCTCGCCGAACACGAAGCATTCCAGCAGCGAGTTCGACGCCAGGCGATTGGCGCCGTGCAGCCCGGACTGGGTGACTTCGCCCGCCGCATAGAGATTGGGCAGGTCGGTGCGCCCGTCGCGGTCCACCATCACGCCGCCGCACGTATAATGCTGGGCGGGGACGACCGGGATCGGCTCGCGGGTCATGTCGATGTCGAGGTCGAGCAGCCGGGCATGGATCGTCGGGAAGTGATGCTTCACGAACTCGGCGCCCATATGGCTGATGTCGAGATGGACATAGTCGAGGCCGAGCCGCTTGATCTCATGGTCGATCGCCCGCGCCACGATGTCGCGCGGCGCCAGCTCGGCTCTGGGATCGAACTCCGGCATGAAGCGCTTGCCCGCTTCCTCGCCGGCATCGGGGGGCAGCAGCAGCCGCCCGCCCTCGCCGCGCACCGCCTCGGTGATCAGGAAGTTCTTGACCTCGAGATTGTAGAGGCAGGTCGGGTGGAACTGCATCATCTCCATGTTCGAGATGCGGCAGCCCGCGCGCCACGCCATGGCGATGCCGTCCCCGGTCGCGCCCCTCGGCGCGGTCGAGAACAGATAGGTCCGCCCCGCGCCGCCGGTCGCCAGCACGGTCGCCCGCGCGGTGAACAGCTCCACGCGGTTCGTTGCCCGGTTGAAGGCATAGACGCCCCAGACATTGCCCGCGCCCGAATAGCGCTCCTCATGCCGGCTGGTCGCCAGGTCGATCACCACCTGGTCGGGCACCAGGGTAATGTTCGGATGGGCCTGCGCCGCCTTCAGGAGCGCCGTCTGCACCGCCAGGCCGGTGGCGTCGTCGACATGGACGATGCGGCGATGGCTGTGCCCGCCCTCGCGAGTCAGATGCAGCGCGCCGCCCTCGGTGTTGAACGGCACCCCCAGCTCGGCCAGCCGACGGATCGCCGCCGGTGCGTTCTCGACCACCATCTCCACCGTGGCGCGGTCGTTCAGCCCCGCGCCGGCGATCATCGTGTCTTCGATATGGCTCTCGAACGTGTCGCCGGGCTCGAGCACCGCGGCGATCCCGCCCTGCGCCCAGGCGGTCGAGCCCTCGGCGAACCCGCCCTTGGCGAGCACGGTAACCTTGAAACGCTGGGCCAGGTTGAGCGCGGCGGTGAGCCCCGCCGCACCCGATCCGATCACAAGAACGTCGCTGCTATGGGGATCGTCCGACATGTCTCTTCCGCTGGTTCCTGCCCGGACTAGGCGTTAGGCAGGGGTGCTGCAACGGGAGAGAGACATGCGCCGCCAAAGCCTGGGTTTAGTCATGGCCGCCCTGGCCGCCTTCGGCGCGGCCCCCGCGGCCGCCAAGGGCTGCACGCTCGGTGCCGTCGGCCAGACGGTGCAGCTGCGCATCGGCGATACCGGCCGCGCCGCGATGCTCCATCTCCCCACCAACTTCTCCCGCGCCCGTCCGGCGCCGCTCGTCCTGCTGCTCCATGGCAGCGGCGGCACGGGTGCCGCGATGCTGGAGAATTCGAAGCTCGCCACCGCGGCCGACGCGCACGGCTTCATCGTCCTCGCCCCCGATGCCGGCATCCCGCTGGAAAAGGGCTATGTCTGGAACATTCCCGGCGTCCCCACCGTCTCGGGCAGGATCCCCGGCCCGGGCGATGCCGATGACGTCGCCTTTCTCGGCAAGGCGATCGACTGGCTCGCCGCCAATCGCTGCATCGATACCAGCCGCGTCTATGCCACCGGCCTGTCGGGCGGCGGCCGGATGACCAGCTGGCTCGGCTGCGTCGCCGCCGCGCGCTTCGCCGCGATCGCCCCGGTGGTCGGCCTGCGCGCCGGCAATCCGCTGGCGAGCGACAAGCGCGTCCCCGATCCCGCCACCTGCCAGCCGTCCCGGCCGATGCCGGTGATCGCCTTTGCCGGCGATGCCGACGGCACCAATCCGATCCAGGGCGGTGGTGCCGGCTATTGGCAATATACGATGGCGACGGCGCTGCGCCGCTGGGCCGATCTCGACCTCTGCCGCACCGGCCCGGTCCAGCGCGACCTGACCGACAAGCTCTACGAGGTCCGCTATGCGAACTGCCGCGCCGGCACCGAAGTCGCCGGCCGGATCACGCGTGGCGCCGGCCATGTCTGGGCGGCGGACAATGACGCGATGTGGGCCTTCCTCGCCCGGTACCGGCGCCGCTGATGGACGAGGCGAAGCGCCGCGAGATCGCCGCCCGGCGCGAGGCGATGCGCGGGCGGATCAGCCGCGAGGAACAGCGCGCCGCCCTGTGGGGCGATGACGAGAAGCTCGCCGCCGCCGGCACCCCCTTCCGCCTGCGCTACCGCGACGACGAGGACCGGCCGGACTGGCGCGGCGACTTCGTTCCCGCCGGTATGTTCCATCTCGACTGGAGCGCGATCCCGCACATTCACGAAACCATATTCGAGCACGAGCGCCCCGATTTCGCCCGCGCCGCGCTCGCCGCGCGGATCGGCCCCGACGACTTGCTCTGGGTCATCCCCGGCAACGGCCTCGCCCCGATCATCGAGATCAGCCGTGCCGGCTTCGACCTGCATGCCGGTATGCTGATGGAACTGGGCTCGGAAATGTGGCTGTCCCGCGCCTCGGACTGGCTGATCGAGTTCCGGAAATGGGACGTGCGGATTGCCGGTTAGAAGCAATCCGGCTCCTCGGCGTTCGCAGGGGAACAGGGTTTCTCTGCCTTCCCGCTTGTGAGCCTGGGCCCCGGCGTTCGCCGGGGAACAGGGGCGAAGCCTCACCCATTCGCCGCCCGGGTCAGGTTCAGGAACCCGTCAGATACGCCTCCCGCATCCAGGCGTCGACGATGCCCAGCCCGGCTCCCTGCATCCGGCCGCGTATCGCCGGATTGAGCAACTCGAAAATAGATATGGAATCGTCTGCTGTGGAGGGTGTATTATGCGGAAGCAGCTTAGGCAGAATGCTTCTGCTGTTTTCCAAAAATAAGCAAAGGAATTGCTTATGTATTATGCGAGGTGTTCAAATGACTATTTGTGTTTCTATTGCAGTCGCGCTTGGTAGTTTTAGTTATAAGTGGTTCTTGGGTAGCGTTCTTCTGGTCTTGCTGAGGTGGAGTCTTGACCGGATTCCCGGCGGCGGGAAGTAATTGACCATCGGCATGCCGGGGCGGGACGCCGCTTTCGGCATATGGCTGCCGCGGCAAGGCGCGGGAGGCGGGCGGACTGGCCCGTTGCCGGGCAGAGGCCCTGCAACGGGCCTCGCGCACGAAGGCGGCGTCAGCCGTTCGCCGCCCGGGTCAGGTTCAGGAACACGTCCTCCAGGTCCGCCTCACGCGTCGAGACATCGACGATGCCGAGACCCGCGCCCTGCACCGCGCCCAGCACTTCGCCGGCATTCGCCTGGTCCTTGCGGTAGGTGATGACCAGGGTGCGCTCGCCCTTCATCTCCACCTTCTGGAAACAGGCATTGTCCGGCACCGTCGCCACGTCGCGGTCGACGGTGACTTCGACCACCTTTTCCTGCGCCATGCCCACCAGCTCGCGGGTCGGCTTGTTGGCGATCAGCTTGCCGTGGTTGATGATCGCGATCCGGTCGCACAGCTGCTCGGCTTCCTCGAGATAATGGGTGGTCAGCACCACCGTCACGCCGCGCTGGTTGAGCTCGCGGACATAGGCCCAGAGCTGCTGGCGAAGCTCGACGTCGACACCGGCGGTCGGTTCGTCGAGGACGAGCACGGGCGGCGAATGCACCATCGCCTTGGCGACCATCAGCCGGCGCTTCATCCCGCCCGAGAGCGTGCGCGAATAGGCGTCGGCCTTGTCCTCGAGGTGGACGGCGCGCAGCAGCGCCATCGCGTCGAACTTGTCCCGGGGCACACCGTAGAGCCCGGCCTGGATCTCCAGCGTCTCCTTCGGCGTGAAGAAGGGATCGAAGATGATCTCCTGGTTGACGATGCCGATGCTCGCCTTGGCGTTGCGCGGGTGCGCATCGATGTCGAAGCCCCAGATCGACACGTTGCCGCCGGTCTTGTTGACCAGCCCCGCCAGGATGTTGATCAGCGTCGACTTGCCCGCACCATTGGGGCCGAGCAATCCGAAGATCTGCCCGCGCGGCACGTCGAAGGTCACGCCGTCGAGCGCGCGCTTGCCGCCCTGATAGGTCTTGCAGAGAGAGTCGATCGCAATGGCCGCCTGAGTCATGCCCGCCGCATAGACGCTTGCGCGCCCGCGGCAAAGGTCAGGCGGCGTGGACCGCTGCGTTTGCCTCGGCCAGCGGCAGCCGGATCGTCGCGCGATAGCCCTGCTCGATCGGCGCCCCGTCCAGCCGGGCGGCGGCGCCATAGAGCATGCCCAGCCGCGCCCTGGTGTTGGCCAGGCCGATGCCATGGCCGGGGCGGGAAGGGGGGCGCCGGGGGCCGGCGCCGCGATTCTCCACGATCAGCAGCAGCGCATCGCCCTCGCGCCGCGCCGCGATGTCGAGCGTCGAATCGCCAGCGGTGGCTTCCACGCCGTGCTTGATCGCATTCTCGACCAGCGGCTGGAGCAGGAAGCTCGGCACCTGCTGGCCCAGCATCCCCGGCTCGGCGGCGATCGACACCTGGAGCCGGCTGCCGAAGCGCGCGCCCTCCAGCTCCAGATAGCGTTCCACCGTCTCCAGCTCGTCGGCCAGCGGTACCATGCCGGTATCGAGGTCCATCGTCGCGCGCAGGAAGCCGCTCAGCCCTTCCACCATCTGGTTCGCCTCGCCGATACGCTCGGTGAGGATCAGGCTGGAGATGGCGTTGAGCGAGTTGCACAGGAAATGCGGGTTGAGCTGCAGGCGCAGCAGGTTGAGCTCGCTTTCCAGCCCGGCGACGCGGGCGGCGGCGAGCTCCTGCTCGCGCAGCCGGATACGGCGCACCGTGCCCAGGATCACGAACAGCGCGGCGGTGCAGCCGTCGATCAGGAAATAGATCACCGTCACCAGCAGCAGCGATTGCGGCGAATGATCGGGCACGCGCGTGTCCATGAAGGCATGGACGAAGAACTGGCCGCCGAAATCGGCCGCCATCTGGAGCAGCGCGGTGACCAGCAAGGCGGCGAGGCCCAGCGGCAGCGCGATCCACAAGGGCCGGCCGCTCGCCCAGCGCAGCGCGAGATAGATCAGCGATGCGAGCAGGATCGCCGCCAGCGTGCCCCAGATCAGCGTGATCCATTCGCCCAGGCCCGCCATCTGGCCGGAAACCGCGATGCCCGGCACGATCACCGACAGGGCGGCGGCCCAGAGCACGATGGTAAGCTGCGCCGCCTCGCGGGGCGCGGGCGCGACGATCTCCAGGGTAGGGGACATACCTCTTCCGTTTCTCGACGCGGGGGTGCCTATAGGGGATAAGCCACCACGCTGTCATCCCGCCGGGTCATGCTGTGCGTTGCGAGCGGCGATGCGCGGCGTTATAGGCGCGGCATGACCGCGCACCTGCCCGAGCTTATCCGCACCGCTTCCGCCCGCGTCGCCTGTGACGGCACCGGCCCCGGCCTGCCCGCCGCCCTTGGCCATCCGCGCGTGTTCCTCCAGATCGACGAGCATGGCTATGTCGATTGCGGCTATTGCGATCGCCGCTTCGTGCTGATCGGCGGCCCGGCCGACGGCGCCGACCAGAGCCAGCTTCCCGATCACCCGGCTGGCGCGAGCGTCTAAGCACAAATCCGGCGCATTGTTGTTTCAGCTGTTCCCCGGCGAAGGCCGGGGCCCAGCTGCAATGCGCGTTGTGAGGGCGGACCGTGCTCTCGATTGGCGTCGAGACTGGGCCCCGGCCGTCGCCGGGGAACCTAAGGGGCGCACTATGTTGCACTCTCGCCGACGTGACTCTTCGCCGAAGCGACCTATATTCCCCGGATGAGCATCCCGACCGATCCGCGCAGCTACATCTATCGCGACAGCCTCGATCCCGAGACGGCCGCGAAGCTCACCGCCGAGGCGCTCGCCCCACCCGCCGGTGGCGAGCGCGATATG